>JAEWVV010000216.1 GCA_023458995.1 Bacillota bacterium | reverse complement strand
AAGTTCTGCTGGTGCTTTTTCTTCATCAGATTCTTTATCAGTACCGATTGAAGAACTAGCTTTCTTTTCTTCAACAAACTTTTCACGTTCGTCGATTTCTTCTTTTTTAATGATCTTCTTGAGTGATTTTGGTTTACCATAAAACTCTGCTGTATTGATCATGATGGGTTCGCCCTTTTCATCTGCAGGTTTTTCTTCTGGTTCTTTAACTTCTTCAATTACTTCAATTTCAGGTTGCTTAACGACTTCTTGAATGGTTTGACGAAGCATACGAATTTCTTGAATGAGATCAGTTAAATCAATCGATTGTTGAACATATTGTACAGGTCCACGTTGTTCAGCGTAAACTTCTTGAACAACTTTTTCCTCTTCAACCTTTTCAACCACGGGTTCGATTTCTTCTTTGACTTCTGGTTTTTCTTCAACGACTTCTTCGGTGACTTCAACAGGTTGTTCGATCACTTCTTCAGTAACTTCAGCGGGTTTTTCTTCAACTGCAGAAGGTTTTAAAACTTCATCAACATGTTTTTGAACCTGTTCAACTTCTTGTTCATAAACTTGAGGTGATTCTGGAATGAAGTAAGCTTCTTTTGTTTCTTTAGCATTTGCTAAGATATATTCAATAATTTCTTCTTTTTTAAGTTCGGTTGATGCTTTAATATCGTGATCGATTGCAAATCTTTGCATCACAATCACTGACATTGCGCGAATTTGAGTTTCTAGTTCTTCTGTATATTGACCACGATCTTTTAATTCTCTAACGATAATATCTGCGAGTTCTGTCTTCTTTAAACGACGTGGAACATCAACATCATATTTCGCGCCTAGATCGCGTACTTCAGTTAACGTTGAGCTCTTATAAAGGACAGGTCTAAATTTTTGTGGAGGTAGACCATCAATACGACCCATGGAGTCAAAGAATAATTCTTTAAGTTCACGGTTATAGGTCTTCATATTGGGTAATTCTAATCCCACAGCTTTTACATGTTGAATCGATAGATCAACAATCTTTTTAATCTCTTTTGCTGGAACTGATTTTTCTACCATGTAGGAAAGTAAGTCTGTCCAGAAGTCTTCAAGGAATGCACGATCGAGTGTTGGGTCATCAAAAAAGACTAGGAGATTTTCTAACTGTGTTTCTGTGAACTCCGTAAACCAAGATAGACGGTAATTCAGTTCATCAGCTAATGTTAACCTTGATTTTCTTGTTTCAATTACTTTTTCTCGTAAGTTCTCACGAAGGACAAACATTCTGATTTCTCTAGGAATAGTTAATCCAATTTCAGTGAAAAACGCTTTTACTTGACTTGCTGGTAAGTAGATGATTGTTTTGAGGATATCGTCAACTTTTAATTCTTTCGTACCTACGAGTATTAAACTCTCTCTTGTCAGTCTGGGCATAGCGAACCTCCATCATACTTCTTTACTTCATCATACAATGAAAAGCACTTTTTTACAAGTTTTTTCACCCTTTTTCAAAGAAAACAGCCCTTTCGGGCTATCATTTTTCGAATTCTTTTTCAAGACCATCTTCAAGGATAGAAACGATTGATTGGATCATTTCATTGATGTCGCTTTGCAAAGCCATATAATCTGACATCAGAGGATACTCTTCAATCGATTGATAGATTGCATCATAACGTTCCTGAAAAGTGTTAATTGCTTCTTTTTTACCGATATGCTTCGCATTGACTAACTGCTTTTGAACACTTTTTAATTCATTGAATTTTGCTTTAAGATCCTTACGCTCATTGATGAGTGATTCCATACGCTTGTAGCGTTTAATATCCTCATCTTGTAAAATCATATCGATTAATTTTTCTTTTTCAGTCATAAGGTTTCACCTAATAAGAACCATGTTTTTGCTTGTGTAATCTTGACATCAACAATCTGCCCAATGAGTTTTGGATCACCTTTGAAGTTCACAAGTTTGTTGTGTTCTGAATAACCTGCTAATACAGATTCATCATATTTTGAGACGCCATCAACTAAGACTTTGACTGTTTCTCCAAGGAAACGTTCATTACCTTTTAGGTAACCTGCATTAATCTTTTCATTGAGTAAGTAAAGACGTTGTTTTTTGATTTCATCAGGTGTTATATCTTCAAATTTAGCTGCAGGTGTTCCTTCTCTTTTAGAGAATACGAACGTAAATGCACCTTCAAACTGAGCTTTTTCAACTAAATCCATGGTTTCCATAAAGTCTTCTTCGGTTTCACCAGGGAATCCTACAATAATATCGGTTGTTACTGAAATACCTAAAACATTTTCTTTTAATTCATTTAATGTTTTTAAGTAAGATTCTTTCGTATAGTGACGATTCATCTTCTTTAAAACTGTGTTAGAACCTGATTGTACAGGAAGATGGAAATAAGGCATGACATGTTTAGCATCACGCATTGCATGCATCGTCTTTAAATCAAGGTCATGTGGATGTGATGTTGTAAAACGAATACGTTCAATACCGGTTTCGTCTAAATCTCTTAATAGGTCACCAAATGTATAATCATCCGTTTTAATATCTTTACCATAAGCATTCACGTTTTGTCCAAGAAGAGTTACTTCTTTATAACCTTGCTTAACAAGTTCTTTAACTTCTTGAATGATTTCATCTTTTGATCTCGATCTTTCCTTACCACGTGTATAAGGAACGATACAGTATGTACAAAACTCATCACAGCCAAACATGATATTTACCCATGCTTTAAAGTGATGTTGTCTGACTTTAGGTAGATTTTCAATGATCTCGCCTTCTCTAGAAAAGACTTCAATCACTCTTTCTTTGGAGAACATCGCTGTTTGGATGTATTCAGGTAACATATGGATGTTGTGCGTACCAAAAACGATATCAACGTGTTGATATTTCTTTAAGACACGTTCAACGACATTTTCTTCTTGAGCCATACATCCAGCTAAACCTAAAATAAGATTTGGATTTTGACGCTTATAATTCTTTAAACGTCCAAGTTCGCCCCAAATTCTATTTTCTGCATTCTCTCTGATGGCACATGTATTGATCAAAATAACATCGGCTTGATCTTCATGTTCAGTTTTTGTAAAACCCATGAGTTCTAAAATACCTGCCATGGTTTCGCTATCCGCTTCATTACCTTGGCAACCATACGTATCTATTTTGTAGGTTTTACCTAATCCGATCTTTTCGTGTGCATCATCAAGTTGGAATTTAAGTTCTTCTACAGTTTTTTTAGAACGTTTTCTCGCTTGATTTAAATCAGGTTTGAAATATTTACTTAAGTCTATGTTGTTCATTTAATCACCATTCCTATTATACATGAAAAAACAGTGTGGATTACACTGTTTCGCTTTCTAAGTGGATACGCTTAATCGTTTTTAATCTTAAATCCATAATGACAGCATTAAGTTGTTTAGGACCCTGCGCAACTTCGTTGGGTGTTGAATAGCCATTTAAAAATCTGTTTAATACGATTTCTTTAGAAACTCCAATGACACCTTCTTTAGGTCCTGTCATACCGACATCTGTGATGTAGAGTGTTCCACCAGGAAGTGCTCTTTCATCAGCAGTTGGAATATGTGTGTGTGTCCCAAGGACAGCCGAAACTCTACCATCTAAATAATGACCTAAAGCCACTTTTTCTGAGGTTGCTTCTGCATGGAAGTCAACAATCATATAGTCTGCTTGGTTATTTTTTATGATTTCATCAATTCCAGTGAAAGGGTCTCCAACTTGTGGATTCATAAATGTTCTACCTAATGCATTGATCACTAAAACTTTTTGTCCATTAAAGTTCACGGTTAAATAGCCTTTGCCTGGAGCTTCTCTAAAGTTAAATGGTCTAACGATATTTGCATCATCAATAAATTCGAATAATTCCTTATTACCCCAAACCCAATTACCCATGGTAATCACATGGATACCAAGTGACATCAGTTCTTTATAAATCTTTAAGTTAATCCCACGACCAAAATGTGCATTTTCAGCATTCAGGATAATGAGGTTAGGCTTATAATCTTCTTTTAGTTCAGGTAATTTTTCTATTAAAATATCTAACCCTGGTTTACCGTAAAGGTCCCCAACAAATAAGACTTTCATCAATTTCACTTCTTTCTAACAAAAAGAGGCCAAAGCCTCTTATTTTGCAATGTCAGTTGCTCTTGTTTCACGAATGACCGTTACTTTGATTGTACCTGGATAGGTCATCTTTTCTTCGATCTGTTCTTTAATTTCACGAGCAATCTTAAATGTCGATAAATCATCGATTTGTTCAGGTTTAACGATGACTCTTACTTCACGTCCGGCCTGAATTGCATATGATTTTTCAACACCTTGAATTTCGTTCGAAATGGCTTCTAATTGTTCCAAACGCTTGACATAGTTTTCCATTGATTCAGAACGTGCACCTGGACGCGCTGCAGATAATGCATCTGCTGCTGCAACCAAAACAGCGATAACTGATTCAGGTTCTTTATCACCATGGTGCGATGCGATGGCATCAACAACTTCTTTTGGTTCCTTATAGCGATTGACAATGTTAACACCGATTTCAACATGTCCACCTTCAATTTCGTGGTCGACAGCTTTACCGATATCATGAAGAAGTCCTGCGCGGCGAGCAAGGATTTCATCTTCACCAATTTCAACAGCGAGCTTACCAGCGAGGAAAGCAGCTTCAATCGAATGTTTTAATACGTTTTGGCCATAGCTTGTTCTAAAACTTAAGCGACCAAGTAATTTAACTAAGTCGGGATGAATACGTCCAATACCTACTTTAAAGACAGCATCTTCACCCGCTTCGCGAATGAACATATCAACTTCAACTCTTGCTTTTTCAACGACTTCTTCAATACGACCTGGATGGATACGTCCATCAGATACTAATGTTGAAAGTGCACGTTTTGCAATTTCTCTACGAATTGGATCAAAACCACTTAAGACGACTGCTTCAGGTGTATCATCAATAATGAGGTCAACACCAGTTAATGCCTCAATGGTGCGAATATTACGACCTTCACGACCAATGATTCTACCCTTCATATCATCATTTGGCAAGTCGACAACAGATACAGTTCTTTCTGTTGTTGTTTCACTTGCATACTTCTGGATCGCAAGAGCAAGTAAGTTCTTGGATCTTGATTGTACTTCATTTTTCGCTTTTTCTTCTTCATCTTTAATGTAAGTTGCGATTTCATCTGATAGGGACTCCCTAACACGTTGCATGATGATTTCTCTTGCTTGTTCTACGGTTAAGCCAGAAATTTCCATCAATTTGTCTTCTTGTTGCTGTAAGACTTCTTCCGCTTTGCTATTTAATTGTTCGAGTTGTTCTCTCTTTTCTTCAAGTTTTTCTTCACGTAGTGCTAATGTTTCCTCACGTTTATCTAAGTGAAGAGCACGGCGATTCAATGTATCTTCTCGCTGTGATACCTTATTTTCAAGGTTCAGCACAACCTGTCTGCGTTCACGTACGTCGTTATCAAAGTCTTTACGTAACGCAAAAATTTCTTGTTTAGCTTCTAAAACAGATTCTCTCTTTGCTTTTTCAGCTTCTTTTTTTCCATCTTCAACAATTTTTTCAGCTGTTGCACGACTTTGTCTTAGGTTTTTTTCGTGGTGCCAAACACGAATGAAATAACCAACAACAAGCGCAACGATGATTAGCAAACCGGAGATGATGCCTTCTACAGCATTGAGTGCTACTAGTAGCATTCTAACACCTCCATATTTTTATTTGTAAACAACAGATTGACTCATATTGTCTTTATACATGTGTACTGGTTTATTATACCGTATTTTAGGTGTTTAAGTCAATTAAGAAAAACAAAGTTACCCAATAAGAACCCATATTTTTGGAATGTGAAAAAATGTGGGAAAAATCGTTTTTTCAATATCAGTCTAGAAATGTTTGTCACATCGACAATTCTTCATGTATAATAGAATATGAATATACATTTAAGGAGTTTATGGCAAATGGATAAAAAGAAATTATCAAAAAATCAACCTAAATCATTTTGGCAAAAAGTTCACCAATATCGGTTAAAAATAGGATTCTTCTTATTCGTTATTGTTGCACCTATTTCACTCTTGTTAGCTATTTATCTTGGTGCCTATATCAACAATAATAAAGTTCATTTTGATGCAACATTTACAGAAGAAACGACATATATTAGCAAGTTTATAGCTCCAGATGAACTTAAAGCAATCAACTTAAATGTTAAGTGGTATGGTC
>JAEWVV010000215.1 GCA_023458995.1 Bacillota bacterium | reverse complement strand
CAGTCGTTATCTTAGTGTTCATCTTAGGTAGTATCTTACTTCTAACAAGATTTGATAAGGAAGGGGAAACATTATTATGACCGAACAAAAGAAATATCCTCTTGCTACATTAGAAGAGTATGGCTATAAAGATTATTCGAAATTCCAAAAACCACTTAAGGTTTTAAAGAATGTTTTATTCTTTGTCATTTTCTTGATGTTATATTTATCAATTATTGTGATTGCTATCCAATCGGTGAACTCATCGGTTAGAACATCAGAATTCTTAAGTATTACATTTGATTGGTATCCCAATATTTTACAAGAAGAAGAATTGATGACTGCGATTAGAAATACATTTATCGTATCGTTTATTGCAACTACGATTGCAACGATTGCTGGAACATTCTTCGCTGTTGGTCTTTATTCACTTGAAAAGAAGAAGAGACAAAAAATTATGCTTTTAAACAATGTCCCGATGCTTAATGCAGATATTGTAACAGGTTTCTCTCTTATGCTTATGTTTAGATTAGTTATGCCTATTTTCCCGAACATCTTTGGTTTATTTACACTTGTTATGGCACATCTATTCTTTACTTTACCTTACGTTGTTTTATCGGTTATGCCCAAACTAAAGGAAACCGACCCCAATTTGATGGACGCTGCACTTGATTTAGGTATCAAACCTTATAAAGCACTCATCAAAGTGGTTATCCCTGCCATTAAAGCTGGAATTTTCTCTGGTATGCTTCTTGCATTAACCATGAGTATTGATGACTTTGTCATCAGTTATTTTAATACCGGAGCTGGATTTGACAACTTGTCAATTTGGATTTACGGTGTTGTTGGTCGTCGTAATTTAACACCTTCAGTGTATGCATTCTCAACATTACTTACATTATTTACACTTGCAGGTTTACTTGGTTATACCTTTATACAACATTCTAAGAAAGGAAAAAAGAGTGATAGTAAATAAATGAGAAAAATTTTATTAATGGTAGTTCTCGCACTCGTATTATTTGGAGTTGCGTCTTGTGACACTCGTCCAGTTTTAAATATTCTTAACTGGGGAGAATATATTAATGATGAAGTTGTAGAAAACTTCGAGAATGAATACGGTATTAACATTAAGATCAGCGTTGCTGATTCCAACGAACTCTTTTATTCAAAGATCAAAAGTGGAACGACTCCCTTTGATTTAGTAATTCCATCCGATTATATGATCGAAAAAATGGTTGAAGAAGATATGCTTTTTGAACTCGATTATGATCAACTTCCAAACTTTGATAGTGTTACCTATATGAATGGCGTTGAACAAATCTTTACTTCAATGACTCAAACTACTTTAGCAAGAAATGGACAAACCATCGATTATAAAAATTATATGGTTCCTTATTTCTGGGGTACATTTGGTATTATCTATAACAACCGCGTCGATGGCTTAGAAGAAGCATTAAATGAACATGGCTGGGATGCATATTTTGAAGCTAATACCTATTTCCCGAATGCAAGACGTGGCATGTATGATGTTCCTCAAATGGCTTATGTTGCTGCAATGTTTTACCGCAATCTAAATCCAAATACGTATTCAGCAACACTTTTAGAACAAGTGAGAACAGATATCGTGAATGGAAACTTTACCCAATGGGGTGATGATATGCTTAAACGTGATATCGAATCCAATAACTTAGATATCGCATTTACATATACAGGTGACTATTTAGATAGACTTTATATTCAACTTGATGAAGGTAAATCATTGGCTCAAGTAAGATCCGAATTTGATATCTACATTCCAAACAATACACTCGTGTTTATTGATGCTATGGTGATTCCAAAAACAGCAAAAAACGTTGACCGTGCACACTTATTTATCAACTACTTATTAAATCCAGAAGTTGTGGCATTAAATAGTGAAGTTGTAGGTTATGCAACTGCATTAGAAGAAGCATATGACATCATCGTTGATTATGTTGATTCTGATGATCCATGGAAGCGTAATTGGGCTGAAGCAAATCTGATTTATTACAATAAGGATAGACAAGGCACATTCATTCCAATGACAACATTGAAACCCGCTGAAATCGATGCGATTACATCGATGATTCAACAAGTTATTACTGATTAACTTAAAGACCACTATGTGGTCTTTTTTTTACACATTATTTGAAAAATCTTGAATCTATCAAAGATAACAAGCGACATAAGTTATATAAAAACCATGTAATTGACCATTCATTTTTGTAGTTGCTATGATATAATATAGACAATACAAGTTTAATTAAATAAATTAAGTGGAGGACATATGAACGATACCCAATTAGAAACGACAAACGAAATAAGTCTTATTGACTTAATAAAAATTTTACGCAGTAATCTCATCTTAATTGTGATTTCAACACTATTGATCGGATTGATTGCAGCACTCTATGCTTTTTTTGTAGCAAATCCCAAATATAAATCAAATGCATATGTGATGGTCCAAGTCCAAATTGAAAGTGGATCAGGACAATCATTTGACCTTGTTAATGCACAAAGACTTCTTGCCACAACTTCAGATCTCATTACGATGCCCATTGTGCTCGAAAAAGTGATTAATGACTTAGATCTTGACATGACTGCTAGTCAGCTTGGTAATTCACTTTCAGTTAATTCATCAACAACAAGTTTCTTTATTGATATTTCCTATATTTCTGAAGATCCATTGCTTTCACAAGCTGTG
>JAEWVV010000214.1 GCA_023458995.1 Bacillota bacterium | reverse complement strand
TCTTTACTTATCCTTGTTTTCCAATGGTTTCATCCTTACATGATATCCAAAGTAACGCCAGGTTTTTTTAACAGCATAAGGCAAAAAATACATATTACAATAGGTATTGTTTTATCTATGATGTTTATAATTTTATTCATTTTACTGTTTAGCAATAATACATCGGAGTGCATAAATAGTATTCTGGAAGTAGTAATGAGTATTGTAATTTTATCATCAATAATTAACAATGCAATATATAGTTGGAATGTTCAAAAACTATTAAAAAAACTTAACAGAAGTGATTTTATTTTTGATTTATTTCTTACTTACTTAGTTTCTTTCATTATACTAATGATTCTGACAGCATCATTAAGAAATATTTATTTTGACAATCCTTTTGTTTCTATATCGTTTACTCCAAACAGTGATATTATTGATGTATCTTTGGTAAATGTCATCCTATTTACAATCACTTCTTTATCAGCTCATACATATTTTGCTTTTGCAATTGTAGATATCATGTATCCATCTAAAAAAAATAAAGATAAAGCAATAGATATAACAATAAAACGCAATAAGAATCAAAAGGTCAAAAGTTTTACAAGATTTCGTAATAGATTTATTGCTGTATTAGTTGGACTCTTCATGTGTCTTTTGTTCTTTGCTGATCAGTCATTTAATGATACACTTTATACACAAAGCTATATCCAAAGGTTTGAAAATATAGTTGATGTTTACCATTTAATAATGTCTGCAATGATTATTCCTCTAGTATTAAATGTACTGATTGATGGAAAGAAAGAAGTAATTGAAACTTCAAAGAATGAAGAAATATCAAATCAAGGAGAAAACAATGATCAACCAAAAACACATTGATAAAATACGTGCAATTGTAACACCCTTATACTTTAGCGAAGGTAAGAAAAGTTATGAATACTTATATACTATAGCTTGCATGGATCTTTTCTACTATGACAGAAATATTGGTGAAACAGATATAATGTCAGGTTTTGTAGATGGAAATGGCGACGGTGGAATAGATTTTATTAAGACTGATGATAATTTGATTTTTGCTCAAGGTAAAACCAGTCAAAAACTATCCTTTAATGAAATAAGAGATTTATTTTTTAAGATGCATCACACTATAATGAACTTTGAAAACGGGAATTACGATGGGTATAGTGATACTCTTAAAAGGGTATATTTGAATGCATTAGACACTTATGATTCAATACCTAATATGACATTAGTTCTATTCACTGAAACGCCATTAAGTGATGAAGATATTGTTAAATGTACTACAGAATTACAAATAACAGAACTTGCAAACTATCAAATTGTTATTTATTCTTCTGAAGATATTGAACGAAGATCTGTTGAACCGTCTGGAGAACAAGAGTATGTTTCATCAGCATGGATAAATATTGATAAACCTAAGAATGGACTAGAGTACAAATATGAAAAAGGTGCTGTTGTAAATCAAGGAGTGATCGTAAATATTAGTGCCAATTCTCTCAAAGAAATTTATATCAAACATCACGAGGGAGGACTTTTCAATTTAAACCTAAGAGAGCACATTACGCAAAAAAATGTTGATGAAGCTATTGAAAAATCAATATCATCAAGTCCACTTGATTTTTGGTTTATGAATAATGGAATTACCATTGCCTGCGAAGATTATATCGAATCTGGAAGTAGAATAATGTTAACTAATTTTTCGATTATAAATGGTGCACAGACAACGACAAACATTGGGAAATCAGGGATCATTTCGCGATCTAATGACTTCTATTTAGTAGCAAAAATTGTAAAATCTAATGACAAAATGAGTAAAAGTTTGGACTTCTTAGAAAAAATATCCGAAGCCAGCAACTCACAGAAGCCAATTCGTCCACAAGATCTAAAAGCTAATAAGCCGGAACAAAAGAAATTGCAAAATCTTGCAGAACATAATCATAGACCTCTTTCGATCCGAATCAAGCGTGGTGTAAAACCTAAGAATTTCAATAAGGTTGAAAATTGGCAGAGAGTAGATAATATTTATGTTGGTCAATTAATACTCGCCGGTATTTTTCAAAAACCAGGTACAGCAAGAAGCACTAAGAAAACCATTTTTGAAAACGATAGATTGTATAACATGATCTTTAAGAGAAAAATGGACATTGACACCTTATACGATTTAGTTAAACTTGGATACATATATAATAATTCTCTTGTTAAATTTAAAAAGAAACATGCTACAAATGAAACTGAGGATATACTTGACACCGTTACTGTACTTTCTAATGGTCAGTTTACTATTATTTCTATGATCTGCTATATGATCAAGCGAAAAAGAAATATCATTGATAATAGAACAAACACAAATCTCTTTAGTGATAATTTAAGTGGAACTCTTATATCAAAATATAGAGCAGATGATTTCGATGTTCAAATCGACTATTTATTTCAGTATTTAGCTAGATTAATTAAGGATGTATACAATTCATCAAAAATACAACTAAAACTTACAAGTTATACGAATTTTCTTAAGATAGATAAGTATTACTCTGAATACATATTGAGAAAATTAGAAGAAGACCTTTATGATAATCCCTTTCACAATACACTTGTTCATGAATATACGAAATTTTTAGATGATTAATGGCGTTTTCCTTTCTTGATGTTTTATGCAATACTCAAAAGAAGTGTGTGCTCGAATTATGCTTGTAAGCACTCTTCTTTTTTTATCTTCACACGTGCCACCTTGAAATAACTTACTTCGAGGATCTCATTTATCTGATATGATTCACCAGGTACTTCTGATGTGATGTCGTTTCCTTGCTCATCAATTATGATTACATCATGCACATCTTTATCCATGTAATGATCTAAAAACTCTTCTAATTCATGTCTTTCACCTCCTTACGTTTAAGCTATCAGATCTTATCAGATTCAATCAAAAAAGTGAACAGGAAAAAAGACTCGCATTTCCGTTTTAAAGTGGTTTGTCTTTATCATAGTGTCTTACTCATTCCATGGTATCGCGATGATGCACGTCATGGGTTTAGCTTGTCTCATCGTGTTGGGAATGAGGTACGATATGACCTCGACTTAACAAGGCTTTTGCTTTTGACTGATTGCTACCAGATGAGAACGATCAATAGATTATATACGGGTGATGCACAATCGTGCATCGCTTTTTTTGTTCTCGAACCTTTTTGTTTCTATGAAACGAAACGACATGAATAGAACTAAATAAAAAGAAATATCTTTATAGATAAAGAAGAAAAAGACATTCTGTATGCCAGGTTTCTGCGAGCTATGTAAGGTTTCTTTTATATCCAAAAGATACCTATAGCCACTTACTCCATGCTATGTACACTTACTCACCTCTTGAAGATCAAAAAAGACCAGGAGATCACTCCCAGTCTTGTTTTGTGTGCCATGGACTTCAATTTGAGTGAAAATATAGGCTTTTAAACAACCATAAACAGCCAACGGCGTTGGCTTGGGGTCACATATCATCTCGCACCTCTTGGTGCCGGTAA
This sequence comes from Bacillota bacterium, assembly GCA_023458995.1. GTDB lineage: Bacteria > Bacillota_I > Bacilli_A > Acholeplasmatales > Acholeplasmataceae > Peloplasma. The sequence goes on along the minus strand of JAEWVV010000214.1, from coordinate 3,314 downwards.
ACTGTTCCAGAATGCATCCAGAGTGACATCAAGTTCAATCTCTTTCTTGATGGATTCCCTCATGAACTGGATCTCTTGTCTGGTCATGGTGATCATGTCAGCTTCTGAATCATTATAGTCAAAGACATCAACGGCTTTGTCTGTGATATCAAAGCCATACTTTTTGTGTTGGAACTGTACGTATCTCTTATACGCTTCATCCTGTGCACGTTTCTTTTCGTTAACATAGTCAACCAGTGTGATGATCTTCTTACGGATGAGCTTGCGCTCACGTGACTTAATACGATAGTTTTTATACGTCTCACCTTTGAGATCATACTGTCTTAAGAAGTCTAATACTAAACCGCGGTTGAGCTTGATGCGTCTTTCACCAGAAGTCGAAATAGATCTCACAATGAGACCCATCTTTTCAAGCTTGGCCAGTGATTTCTGTACGTTTGCGATCGATGGTTTCCAGAAGACATTATTGTCTTTATCTCTGATCGTGAAACGCTTCTGGAGACCTGGGTTTTGATACCATATAGTATAGCCATCTTTACCCTTTGACTTAGCATCGATCATGACAAAAAGGTGGATAAACTTGATCCACAGTTCGATGTGAGGATTCTCAATGAAATCTTTGAGTCTGCTATGAAATTGGAGGTCGGGCATATTCTTTTTCATGCGTGCTCCTAAAAGTGTGTTATGGGAGGAAATAGGACGCTTCATAGTCGATTGGGGGGAGATCTATCAAGCGTCCCAGGAGATGAGCTAATTTAATGCTTGGTGCTCTTATAGACCAATGTGAGATAGATGATGAGGATGAAGAGCAGACATCCCGTAATGATCCAGTAAGCTGTGTTCATGATGTAACCTCTGGATAGATGGTCTTACATTCTTTTGTCATGTAGTCAACCGTTTCAATGGTTTTAACATCATCTATAAGTCCATCGTGTTCATAAACATTGAGGACAGCATCGACATAGGCCTTGGCCACCTTGCTGTTCTTACAGCATGTTTTATGGGATGAATTGTTTTTATACGTGATGATCACGTAAATCATAATGATAACCTCCGTGGTAGTTTTAAAGTCCTAATGGAAGCCAACCGGTGTGAGTTACCCGGCTCTCCTGATTAGCTTCCATCAAGACTCTAAATGAATTTAAAAAGCACTTACCGGGTTAGGTGCTTTCGCTTTAGTTTTGAAATATTTGGATCTTGCACGGGTGATTTCTGTCTTTTCATATCCCTCTGATAACAGGAATGATCTAGCTCTTTCCTCATCTTCAATTAAGTTCATAATCATAGAAAAAGCTTTGTAAATTCCAATGCCTCTTGGTCGATTGATTGATTCACGCATTAAAATGTTTTTTAGATCTCTATCGCCCATGAAATCCCCCTAACAAAAAAGGGTAGTGTCAAAAATTCATTTTTTTGACCTACTTTTTTATCTATTTCAACACTCCTTTAATCTATAAAAAAGAGTGGTCAATCCCATGTTATAATGAATGTGCGAACATCACATAAAAGGAGATTAACCACCTATGCAAAGTTTACCACAATTCATCCAATCTTTAAAGAGTCTAGAACTCAATATCTATATTATTTCAACGAATCTAGAACCTTTAATGTTAAATCAAATTTTACCTGTAGAACTCGAAGAAAGACTAATGACACCTGAGATACAAGACAGGATCGATTTGATAACCCATCAACTTGAAGTGCTCAATCAGCTTTTGACACCCCTCATCAAACCTTTAAAGCAACAGACTTCCCTCAAGCGCAAGGAACCTATGACGGGTTACGCTTCTTTTAAAATTGATGAACCACCCCTCATTAAACAAGGTTATTACAAACATCTTTCTTTTGATGACATCCTCCGTAACACAGAAAAGGAAATCAAACCTGTTCGAAGACAAAAACCTTTTTCTTATGAAGGTGAATGCTTAAATTGTGGTGCACCGAATGACTATATCTATGCCCACACCAAGACTCAAAACATGTGTAAGGTGTGCAGGCAAACCTTCACCCTAAAGAGGACCTATCACGAGGAGATCACGCATCACTGTCCACACTGTGATCGCAAGCTAGAGCTTCAGCATGTCCGCAAGGACTACGATGTCATGACCTGCCATAACTACCGCTGTTCTTTTTATCTTGAAAACAAACGTGCGCTTAAAGATGGGGAGTTCAACCATTTGATGATCAATGATGCGCAGTATAAATTAAGGTATCACTTCAGGTTATTTAACTTTACGATGGCTTCACTAAAGGACAATCATCGTTTAAACATTCAATCAAAAATTGACTTAGATAAGATTCATCATTCAAAATATACGCTAGGACTCGTGTTGACCTACCATGTCAACTATGGTTTGTCTTCCCGAAAGACAGCTCAGATCCTAAAGGAGGTTCACGGGCTCGATCTGACGCATCAGACCGTCGTCAATTACGCTGAGGCTGCAGCGTCCATCACTGAGTCCCTCAATGTGATCTATCCCTATAAGCTCTCTGATACCATCACCTTTGATGAAACCTACATCAAGGTCATGGGAAAATCCAATTATGTTTTCTTTGGTTCGGATACCTCACAAAGGATTATCACATCATATCGTATCTTTGATCAAAGAACAACTTTAAACGCGGTGACCACGCTTCATGAAACCTTCAGCAAATATCAAGTCTTACCAGACCAACTTAATGTCGTTACTGATGGTAATCCTATCTATAACGCAGCACAAGTATTCTTTAAACTTAACGATATCCACTTTGATTTATATCAGGTCATTGGTGTAAAAAACAGTGATGACACCTCGAGAAGATGGCGTTCTTTCAAGCAGGCTGAAGAGCGTTTAAACCGAACGTATAAATTTAACTATCATGGTACGAATGGTTATGGAAGCCTGAGAAACGCAAACATTTATATCTCATTGTTCGTCACTTTTTACAACTTCTTAAGACGCCATTCATCCTTAAAATACCGTAGACCAATCGAACTTGACTTCCTATCTTCTGATGATCTTATGCCTAATCAGTGGCTCAAAATCATGGATTATACAACAACTCTATTTGAACGAGTTCGATATGTCGCTTAATCATGTTCATTCATATCTTCCATTAAACTTTTGACACTACCAAAAAAGTCCTTTTTGAGGACATTTTAGATGAGTTGTCTCGTAATCAGCAGGACGTAGGTTCGAGTCCTATTTTCGGCACCATTTTTTGATGAACTGACTCCAAAAAGTTGGAGAGAAGGTATAATAATGATACCTTATCTTGAACAAAGGAGTCTTTTTTATTATGAGATTGACATTTGAAGACAGATTAAAGATGTG
>JAEWVV010000213.1 GCA_023458995.1 Bacillota bacterium | reverse complement strand
ATGTAAGGGGATGATTCTCTGCTAAGTCCTTCATTTCTTCATCCTGGAATAGCAGATCAAAACTTGGTGTACCATTCTCAATGGAGTTTATAAATCCATGTTGATTTTCATCATAGTCTGTAATCATCTCAATAAATCCTGAAACACTTTCTATAGCTTGTCCTAAATCAAAGGTATCACCTTTTTTAATCACGGGCAGCAAGTCTCTAACAAAACTTCTTCGTGTAAATCTTTGCGGAAAATTAGAGTCAAAAGCAAATGTATCATTTTGAATATACCGATAAAAAAGTGAGATACTCTTTAGTGTTTTAACTTCTTCATGGTTAAGCAACTTGCAATTTATCATTTGATAGGTGTCGTATAAATCTCTAATTTGATTTCTTGATAATAATGCGTTAATCTTTCCTGCATAAATTTCTATCTTTGAAACAGTTAAAACCAAAAAGGGATTATCAATAATCCCTAAATCTAATATTTTGTTTTCTAATGGTAGTAGGTGACTTCTCATCGCATAATTGATTTCAATCTTGATGTTATCTGAACCACCTCCACTAGGAGAATATGAAATTACAAAAGAATCAAGTGCATATGAATATCTTGATTGTTTAGAAAGTGTATAACCTTCGGTGATAAAATATGCTTCTAGTGTTTGTTTGATTAACTCTCTGTTTGATAGCATCTCATCTTTTTGGTCATTCACCGCATAATCTAAATCGATATCAACTGATAATCTTGGTAAATCACTAAACAAGAGATTGATGGCTGTTCCACCTTTTAAGGCAAGCTTATACATTAACAACTCTTGGCTGTTTATAAACCGAAGAATCTCTGCTAATCTGATGACTTTTTCAAGTGTGTTTTTAACAACGCCCAACTTAGTCGCAAGTTTTGATACTACATTAGGATCATATCTCATCATATTGGACTCTTTTCGTTAACCATTTTGGAACAATCACTTGAAATGCTTTAATGAATACACCATCTTGTTTAGCATCCTCTGATAAATAGGTTACACTTTTTCCTAATTTATGCTGGATAATCATAAAGAATGATTCGCTTAATTTCAATATGTCATTGAAAAACGATAATAGATACCCTGATTTTTGATAAAGTGCTTGGATGTTATACCCATCTAAATATTCGATGAGTTTATTCTCATCTAGCTTTGGTAGCATTTCAAGACTATAGATGAGTTCTTCCAGATTGATGATTGAACCGATGCTTTGAATCGAGTCAATAACGGTCTTCTCAATATCTGTTATCTTTATCATTTGAGTATATGGTGGACTGATGACACCTTTTTTTGATTTGATTGAAACTCGTTTATAGGTTATGCCTTCAAACTCAAATGTGTTGAACCGGTTTGAAGATGAGATATAGCAAATATAGCTGACTTGATTTTGATATCCATAGTACTCTAGTGCACTGATGTGGCTAATATAAGTGTTCTTATTAATAGAAGATCCAATTTGATATTTAGTTGCGAATGATGTTTGAGTCACTGGGTTCATACTTACATAAAGGTTATTTCGTACCTTCTTGATCAGCCCTTGTTTTTCTAATCGACTTAAAGCACCATAAGCTGTCGCTCTATTTTTATAGACATTTAGTGCATCACTAAAATCAAAGATTATTTTTTGAACTAATTCTTGATATCCCTTCATATTTTCACCTTCTTTGCTTTAATATTAGCACGATATTTTATCATTATCAATACTTTTATGCTTTTTTTAAAGTTTTCTAGTTGAATAATGTGTTTAATCAAATTTGAGGTAGTTTATAGAAAATGAAATTGATAATTTATAAGTAGTTAATGGCTGTATGTAGTTCAATATCCTAGACCTAGTATATCTTTTGGTATAAATTGATGAATTCTTGCATTGTGTTGCATCAGTATATCTAAAAGTCGAAGAGTGGTGATGATGCTATTTTATGTTATGTAATTAATATTATAGGGGGCATTTGTACAGTTTGAGGTGGTTTTGTGGACAATGGGTTCACTTAAATTAAAATTTGACAAACGTGCAATGAAATGCTATAGGGTATAAGGATTGCAACATAATACAAGAAAAATACCCACTAGAGGACTAATGGGTAATATTGGGTAAGTTCTGGGTGTTGTAAAGAAAAGTGAGTAACCAGGCTGTTTAATCCTAGAGACACACTTTGTTTATTGTTAAAATTATCTTTGTGAATAAACTTTCAAATTATGATTCTTACAATGTTTCTTATTTTTTGAAAATCATACAATTTCATAAATTAAACTAATCGTTTCTAAACAAAATATTCTTATCTATAAGTTTATGGAATACTCTAGTTTGCACAGATAATCTGATTACTTCATTCGAATCAACTGAATATCATCATATCGCACACAGTGTAAACCATTCATTTATTGATCAGATACTTCAGTTGTTGTCGAATTATATTCCCGTGGCTAATCAAACGAAAATGCAAGTGACATGAAATCAACTTTTAATGAGTAATTATCACTTTATATGCAAAATAGCTACTGTTATTTTCTCAAAACAGCCGTATTGTCTCAATCGGATTCTTTCTTGAATATATGTATACTGGAATAATTGAACTCAGTGTTGATGCTACCAAGACAAAACCGAAAATGATTAAAACTTGTCTATATCCGAAAATAAGTAAATCATACGATAGTCCAAAGTTTGCTTCAAAATAATGATTTGCTGAAAAATTGATGATCACGTTAACAACAATCGCACTTATAGCACTGATCAGTCCAATTAATAATGCTTCACTATAGAATATTTTCATCACATCTTTAATCCGAGCACCAAGAGCTCTAAGTATACCGATTTCTTTCTTCTTCATTGAAATACTTGTTGTAATCAGATTGAACAATTGCATCGTAGATATAAGAGCTAAGAGAGCACCGACGTAGAGTAAGATTGTGGATAAATCATCGAATTCCTCATCAAATCTTTTTGCTGATGTGACAATTGGGTTAGTTCCTAAAAAACTAAGACCAGCCTTATTTTGTGTGATTTCACTAATTAATTGCATATCTTCTTTCTTGTTGCCAGAAAGTGAAACAATCATTCCATATAAAGGATAAAAATTATGTGTCTGAATTACTGTATTATACAAACTATCCGAAAAATAAGCAGGTAATCCACCAGAAGGTATAAAATCTGTGTAGAATCCTACGACTTCTATATCATACACTTGATCTAATTCACCAGTAATCTCCATTTGACCAGCAATAAAATCATCATAGTGACTATGATTCCATTCTTTAAGTGCTTCATGGTAAAAATAACTAATTGTGTATCCCGGGTGATAGGGATTGCTATCTGTTAATTTGATGAAATCGCTATATGGTTTTGTTTCGTTTGCTTCATATTCAGTTTGTATTTCACTATAATGTTCATTAACAAACAAATCAACCAACCGATCAATCATTTCATATACTTCTTGTCGACTATTCGAATTGTTTGTTATTGCATAATGTGGTAATAAAACTTGGTTTTCTGATAGCACTTGGTGTTCTTCATCAATCCAAATGATAGAATTTGGTCGTTTTGTTTCTGTTATTTGTGCAAAACTATCAAGCATATCATATGAACTAATAGAGCCATCAAATGTATCAAATGTCGTAGTTGAAGGTACTTCTGCTAAAACTAATTTAAAACTAGAACTATATGTATCTTCATATTCGTTAATAACATCATGATACATAAAAATGGCTTGATGTATACCACTATTCATTATGCCTTCATACTCATAATCATAACTAATTCTTTCAAGCATGTTTTGTTCTGAACCATTGAACATTTTTTCAAATTTGCTTAAATCAATATGTGTATTAACAACTCCAACGATTTCATAAGGAATAGTATCGTCATAGAGATATAAGCCAATGATATCCTCTAAACTTTCAATCTCGACTTTTTGGTTATCTTTTGTTCGATAATCATAATCTTTAAACATATTGAACGTTTGCAAACTAACTAAGACTTGATCTTTGCCTGTTGGCATATTACCAAAAGATAACTCAAATCCTAAATCATCAAGGATTTCTTCTGTGACTGAAATCCCTCCCATTGAGTTACGCACATATAGGTTTTCATCTATATCTGAACCATTATAAAGCAAATTACTATAATTCAAATTAAACTCAGTCATAACAGGTATAAAAGTCGAATTTGGGTATTTCGACTTAAATGAATCTACATCATCAAAACTCAAATTCATTATCTTATGATAATATTGACTTTTCTCTTTATATATTTGATTAATCAACACATTTGTTTGATTGGTTTCATAGATGGATTCTATACTGTTTTTTGCTACATCAAAACTTCCTAGTGAATCAAATAGCCCAAACAGCAAAAATGTTAATAGGCTTATAGTTAAACTTAGAATAAATTTCCATTTTTTTAGTTTGAGGTAATGATAAGCTAACTGAACTGCTCGCTTACTTGGTAATGAATGAGTTTGAGATGGTTTGATATCCTTTGTATCATTTGCTGGATTTAAGTCACCATGATTTTGAATAGGATTTGAATCTTTTAAGATTCTTCCATCTTTTAGTTCGATAATACGATCACCATATTGATTTGCATAGTCTAAATCATGTGATACCACAATCACTAGATTTGATTGTGAAAGTTTTCTAAGTAATTCAAATATTTGTTTAGATGTCTCTGAGTCAAGAGAACCAGTTGGCTCATCAGCTAAAATAATATCAGGTGATTTAATGAGTGCTCTAGCGATGGCTACCCTTTGTCTTTGACCACCGGATAGTGTATTAGGCATACGATTCGAATAACCTTCTAGATCAACAACGGATAAAGCTTCTTCAATCATTTTGCTATCACACGTAATACCACTTAGTTCTAAAGAGATTGAGATGTTATCACGAATAGATAAGTTTTCAATTAAGTTTAGATCTTGAAATATAAAACCAACATGATACAAACGATGTATGTCAAGATCATGATTTGAAAATGAGTTCATTTGAATGCCATTAATATCAATGGTTCCGCTCGTTGGACGATCAAGTCCTCCTAAGAGATTTAAAAGAGTTGATTTTCCAGACCCTGACTTACCTACGAAAAAAACCATACCTTTGTTAGGTAATTCTACCGACATATTTTTTAATGCTTCAACAGGATTATTATCCTTAATAGGGTAGGTTTTTGTAACATTGATTAGTTTCATATGAGATCTCTTTTCGATTAATTGTTTATATCATAGCATATCAGGTGATTAAGTTCAATCATTGTAGAGCTAATTGCGGACCAATTAGCTCTACATGAAACATTAGTAGAACATATAACTTACATAAACATTCTTATTTTTCCAAGTGTCAGCGCCATTACCAGATGCACCATATCTTATAGCATATGAAGAACTTAAGTCAGAAAGTTGCATCGAGAAAACAAATGTGTATGGTGCGTTTGACAGGTTATAATTTGTCCGTTTATAACCTACACCGTGTTCAAACTGATAACTACCAAGAAGCGTTGAACTTTCTGATGTGCCGTCATATAAGAATATATATTGATATCCATCATCTACTTCTTTAGCATCTAATTCAATGATCACGTGGACTCTAGTTATCCCTCTTGATTGTAGATTATTAAATGTATATCCTGAACTAGACACATATACTAGATCATATGGATTTGTGAATCTTCCATTATCATTGATAGTCTCCTCAGAGCTACGAACAACACTACGATCAACTGAAATACTAGGCGAATAAGATAAATCGCCATTAACAGATTTAATATAATTTTCTAAATTACTTGCTAATTTTTGTTTAGCGTTTGTGTATACATCTGGAACAAGTTCAGATAAGGGAACTAAACCATTTGTGCTATACTCAATAATCGCTGGATTATCGTATACAGTACTCACCCATGATCTTAATTCTCCTGTATAATCACCTTGATCGGTTTTTACTCCAAACCCTGATCCACCAATACTGTCTGCACGAAAATGTAGAGTAGCATTACTTGATGTAATTGCTTGGATTTGACTTAATGAAACATTACTTTGAAAACCAAGTGTATATTTCTCTAAACCGATAATTCCTGCATTGATTTTATTTTGTATTTCTGTACCTTTGGATGCAGAAATATATTTAGTTGAATCTGTAACCGAATAACTTAAATTAACTTTACCCCCAAATGTTGCAGATGCTACTAGATGTGTTCCATAGATTTGGAAAAATTGCTCATAAGTCATAGTTCCATTATCTAGTTTATAGCAATTACTAATGAATGCAGAAGTCAATTCTTGTTTATATTGTTTAATATTATCTAAATAATTTGGCAGAGCTGCTTTAACTGTTTTTGTTTCCATACTCGTCGTTGAGTAATATTGACCCATTCTCTCATATTCAGAT
>JAEWVV010000212.1 GCA_023458995.1 Bacillota bacterium | reverse complement strand
AAAGAACGAAGTCGAAGAAGCTTATGCTGGTGATATCGTATCGATTGCAGGATTACCTGATATTCACGTCGGTGAAACCATTACATCCGTAGGTTATGAAGTTGCACTTCCACCTCTACATATCGATGAACCAACGGTTCAAATGACATTTTCAACAAACAATTCCCCCTTCGCTGGTAAGGAAGGTCGTTTCGTTACTGCATCAAAGATTGATGACAGATTATTTAAAGAAACACAAAAAGACGTATCACTTCGTGTTGATCGTATAGCAACCACTGAAGCATGGATTGTATCTGGTCGTGGAGAACTTCATTTAGGGATTTTAATTGAAACGATGCGTCGTGAAGGTTATGAATTCCAAGTATCACGTCCAAGAGTTATTGTTAAAATGATCGATGGTGTTAAACAAGAACCTTATGAAGATGTTCAAATCGACTGTCCAGCAGAATTTATGGGTACAGTGATTGAGATGTTAGGTGATCGTAAAGGTGATTTAATCCAAATGAGTCAACATGGTGATTATGCACGTATTCAATACGTGATGCCATCACGTGGTTTAATTGGTTTCGTCACTCAGTTCTTAACAGCAACCAAAGGATATGGTATCTTATCTCATGTCTATTTAGAATATCGTCCCATGGTTCATGATGTTGTAGGAAACAGAAGAACTGGTGCCTTAATTTCAATGAATCAAGGTATGACAACAGCATACGCAATCGGAAGACTTGAAGACAGAGGAGCGATGTTCTTAGAACCACGTGTATCTGTTTATGAAGGCATGATTGTTGGTGAATCCAATAAAGATACCGACTTAGTCGTCAATGTCACGATGGAAAAACAACTTACCAACATGCGTAGTGCATCAAAGGATTCAACAGTTGTCCTAAAGACACCAAGACCGATGAATTTAGAAGCATGTTTAGCATTTATCAATGATGATGAACTGATTGAAATAACACCTTACTCAATCCGTTTAAGAAAAGCAATTTTAAAAGCTAATGAACGCAAAAAAGCATATTATAACGAGACCCGCGAAGAGTAGGTCTTGTTTTTTTAAATGGCTATTTTGTGAGATTATAGTAAACTACTATAAAATGTATGAGTTATGATATAATACTTAATGGGTCAATCAAAGGAGGGTTCATATGCGTATAGCAATCGGATCAGATCACGGCGGATTTGAATTAAAAGAGAAAATTAAATCTTATTTAGTTGAAAACGATGTTCAAGTTGTCGATTACGGGACGAATTCCAATGAATCTGTTGACTATCCAGAATATGGTGAAAAAGTAGGTCATGCTGTTGTTGATGGAGACTTTGACTTTGGTATCGTCCTTTGTGGAACAGGAATTGGGATATCCATTGCAGCAAACAAAGTTAAAGGCGTAAGAGCAGCTCTTGTGTATGATGAAAATACTGCACGACTTGCTAAAGAACACAATAATGCCAACATCATTGCTTTAGGTGGTCGTACGACAACCTATGAAAATGCCATTTCTATCATCAACACCTTTAGTCAAGCGACCTATGAGAAAAGACATCAAGCTCGTCTTGATAAAATAAAAAACATAGAGGGAAAGGAATAATAGACATGAGCAAAGTAGTGATTCTTAATCATCCTTTAATCAACCACAAAATGGCAAAGATTAGAGACAAAAGAACAGGAACCAAAGAGTTTAGAGAAAGCGTATCTGAAGTTGGTGGATTAATCACTTATGAGATTACCAGAGACTTTACAACGCGTCTGATTACCGTTGAAACACCAATCTGTGAAACACAAGCTTATGAACTTGATAAACAGGTTGTGATCGTCCCCATATTAAGAGCAGGACTCGGTATGGTCGAAGGTATTCATAACATGATTCCGACCGCTAAAATTGGTCACATCGGTCTTTTCCGTGATGAAGAAACATTACAACCACAAGTCTATTATCAAAAATTCCCTAAAGATATTGTTAATGGCGTTGTTTTAGTTGTTGATCCCATGCTTGCAACTGCAGGTTCTGCTTGCAAAGCAATTGATATATTAAAAGAACATGGCGCAACAGATATTAGATATGTTGGATTAGTTGGCTGCCCAGAAGGTATATCTAGACTTCAAAAAGAACATCCAGATGTTCCTATTTATCTAGCAGCAATGGATTCACATTTAAATGAGAACGGCTATATCGTTCCGGGTCTTGGAGATTGTGGGGATCGTCTTTTTGGAACAAAATAAAGTAAGTAAAGCCAGACGTTATATGATGGTTTATATGATGGTGATGCAGTTTTTCTTTACTTCAGTAGGAACTGCAGTCCTCGGGTATTGGATTGGTACAAGGATCAATAAAGACTCATCATTACCCACTGTATTAGCCGGTGTAGGTCTTGGTATTGGTGTCATTTTTGGATTTTATATTCTTATACAATTTGTTAGGAGCGAAGAGCGTTATGAAAGAAGTTCACGCAATTAGTATTTCAGCATTAATCTATTCAATCATTTTAGCACTCGTTTCCTTGATCTTTTTTAAAGATTATGTGACATGGGCAGTCTTAGGATCTGCAACAGCACTTTTTAATCATAGTTTAATGATTCGTGTAACGAAAGGTAAATACTCTGCACAAAAATATGTGTTTCATTTATTTCAACGTTACATTTTTTATATTTTGATTGTTGTCATTGTTTGGTTAAGAACAAAAGATCTAGGCGATAGTGTTATGATGTATAGTTTCATTTTCTTACTGCTTGGAATTTTTAGTTTAAAAGTCGCGATTTATATTAACTTATTACCTTTTGTTAAAAAATGGTACAAGATCAAGGAGGATGAAGATGTTACAAACAATTCTTGATTACATAACCGGGTTACCCAGTTATTTTTATACATCACTTATTCTCATGACACTGATTGGATTAGTGACCTTCATTATTGGTAAGCGCGTTGAAAAACTCGAACCTACCGATAAACCATCGAAAGGTATGACACTCGTTTTACTTGGTGTTGATGGTTTCAATTCGTTTGTTAAAAACTACATTGGTAAACACTGGACATATGTCGCACCGTTTACACTCACCATGGCGATTTATGTCTTTCTATCGAATATCGCAGGTGTGATTGCTGTTGAATCACCAACACAGTTTACCGCAATTACGGTTTCGATGTCTCTTACGGCATTTCTCGTGATTCAATCAACAGGTATTGTTTCACAAGGATGGCGTCATTTCCTAGGAATCTTTCAACCGCTTGCACCACTTGCACCACTGAATTTGGTGAGTGAATTTGTACCCATCTTATCGATGGCACTTCGTTTATTTGGTAATATTGCATCAGGTGCATTATTACTTGGCTTACTCTATCGTGTATCTGGATGGTTTTCCATTATCATTACACCTGCATTCCATGTGATTTTCGATATTGGATTTGGTATGATTCAAACGTTAGTTATTGTTTTATTAACCATTATTTTTGCTTCAATGAAGGTCAGTGAAAAAGACTTTCAATAATGATATAGAAATTACAAATTAAAGGAGAAATAGATTATGTTTAATGTTTTATTAAATGCTTTAACCAATGTATTAGGCTTTGTTTCAAACGTTTTAGATGTAGTTCCCAATGAATATTATGCAAGAGGTCTAGCATACATTGGTGCAGGTATTGCCGTATTCACAGGTTTTGGTACTGCGATTGGTCAAGGTTTGGCATCTGCTAAAGCCGCTGAAGCTGTTAGCCGTCAACCAGAAGCACAAGGTAAAATCTTAGTTACAACACTTATTACACAAGCGGTTGCTGAAACAACTGGTATTTATGGTTTAATTATTGCCTTTATTTTAACATCCAAATAAGATAGGATTTGATGGTTGTGAACCTAAACGAAATATTTAATGAGCTCGTTGGAAACCTCGAAGAAGGTTTAAACTCAGCTCTAAATCGTCCCGATGTCATCTTACTTAATCTGATTGCCTTTTTTATTCTTGTATTAGTCATTCGTCGTTTCTTTTGGAAAAAGATTACTGCTTTTTTAGAAAAGAGACAAATGTTAATTCAAGATGCGATCACAACTGCTCAAGCAGAAAGACAGCGTGCATTAGAAATCCAAGAAAATGCGTCAAAAGATTATGAAGCGATGAAAGAAGAGACAAGACAATTAAAAGAAAGATTAACTCAAGAAGCTTATAAGCAACAAGAACAAATGATTGAACTTGCGAAGAATGAAGCGAAAAGACGACTTGAACAAGTTGAAAAAGATATCGCTTTTGAAATCGAACAAGCCAATGAAGAAATCAAAGAATCGATCAAAACGATCGCTTTTGCTGCAGCTGAAAAAATAGTGAAGCGAGAAATCGATGAAACAGTCCATCAGGATATCATCGATGAAATCATTAGGGAGAATACAAAATAATGCGCACATCGAATCATGCGAAGGCGCTTTTTGTGCTTGCACAAGAGAAAAGTAAGATTGATATCATTCATTATCAATTTGAATCCCTGAAGGAAGAATTAATGAGTTCTCCTCAATGGATTGAACTCATGGATTCACCGATGGTTTTATTTAGTGACAAGGTAAGACAAATTGATGCTCTTCCTTATGATGCACTCTTCTTGTCGTTTTTAAAGATGTTGGCTGAAAAGAACCAGATGTATGGCATTACTGAAATATTCTCTTCATGGAATAAATTAGTTCGTGCACATCTCAAAATTGCTCATGTCAATGTTATATCTGCAAAACCACTTTCAAAAGAAATGGAAATGAAACTGATTGAAACACTTAAACCTACATTTCCAAACCAAAATGTCTCACTGCATATGCACGTTGATAAAGATCTTATCGGCGGACTCAAAGTAATTTATCAAGGCCAAGCGCTCGACCGCTCGGTTGCACGTGAGCTTGAAGAACTCTATCAGATGATATAAGGGGCGTGAATACATGTCAAAAATTAAAGTAACTGAAATGACTGAGATCATTAAAAAGCAGATTCAGTCATATGAACAAGATGTCAAACTAGAAAATATCGGTAAAGTCCTATCCGTCGGTGATGGGATTGCGATTGTATACGGTCTTCAACAGGCAATGATGGGTGAACTCTTAGAGTTTCCACATCATGTAAAGGGACTTGTATTTAACCTAGAAGAACATACCGTTGGTGTTATCCTTTTAGGACAAAGTGAACTTATCAAAGAAGGAGACACTGTCAAAACAACAAAACGTATCTTTGAAGTACCCGTTGGAGAAGAACTTTTGGGTCGTGTCGTTAACCCTCTTGGAGAACCTCTTGATGCAAGAGGTCCCATTGATGCTAAACACTTCTTACCCGTTGAACGTAAAGCTCAAGGCGTTATGCAACGTGGTTCGATTAACGCATCCATGGAAACAGGTATTAAAGTCATCGACGCTCTCGTACCCATTGGACGTGGACAAAGAGAATTAATCATTGGTGACCGTCAAACCGGAAAAACAACGCTTGCTGTCGATACCATTTTGAACCAAAAAGGAAAAAATACGATTTGTATTTATGTTGCGATTGGTCAAAAGGAATCTTCTGTAACTTCACTCGTTCAGCTATTTAATCAACATCAAGCAATGGACTATACCATTGTTGTTACTGCAGGTGCTTCAAAAGAAGGTACACTTCTTTATCTAGCTCCTTTTGCAGGTGTTACCATGGGTGAATACTTCATGGAACAAGGCAAAGATGTATTAATCGTTTATGATGATTTATCAAAACATGCTGTTGCTTACCGTGAATTATCACTTTTACTTCGTAGACCACCAGGAAGAGAAGCATACCCTGGGGATGTCTTCTATCTGCATTCAAGATTACTTGAAAGATCAGCACGTCTCAATGAAAAATTAGGTGGTGGTTCAATCACTGCACTTCCTATCATTGAAACGAAAGCAGGCGATATTTCTGCCTACATTTCTACAAACGTCATCTCGATTACCGATGGACAAATCTTCTTGGAAGCTGAATTATTCTATTCCGGTATTCGTCCAGCGATCAACGCAGGTCTATCTGTTTCACGTGTCGGTGGTGCAGCTCAGTGGAAAGGTATGAAAAAAGTATCTGGTACACTACGCATTAACTTAGCAAATTACCGTGAACTTGAATCATTCGCACAGTTTGGGTCAGATCTTGACCCAAGCGCTAAAAAACGTCTTGAACGTGGTAGAAAAACAGTTGAACTCTTAAAACAAGACGTTCATGAACTTGTTCAAATGCCAACGCAGGTTGTTACGATCTATGCATTATCTGAAGGACATATGGATGATTTATCTTTAGATCAAGTGAAGAAACTTGAATTTGAAATCAACCAAGGACTACAGATGAATGATTTAGGAAGAAAGATTCATAAGCATTTAGTTGATACGAAACAGTTGCCTGATAAGAAAGATCTTGATACCTTCATTACCGGTCTTAAGAGGTTAGTGTAATGGGATTAAAGGATATTAAGCTGCGCATGAATGCTGTCAAAAAGACATCATCCATAACGCAAGCCATGCATAATATTGCCTTATCCAAGATTAAAAAAGCGACTGAACTTCATAACTATGCGACTGCATTTGAGAAGAAGATTGAAGAGGTTTTAGCTTATGCTGGTCATTCGCTTGATGAAGCCCATCTCATGATGAAGCCAAGCGAAGGCAAAAGAAAGCTTTATGTCTTAGTGACTTCAGATCGTGGTCTTTGTGGATCCTATCATAATAACCTTTTTAAAACGTTTCTTGAAGAAATTAAGGATTTATCTCAAGATGATTATCTTGTGGTAGCATTAGGGAAAAAAGGGTACTATTTCGCTCTTAAAAATAAACTTCCTTTGGTCAACAATGAGATTATTTATAACAGAGATGATATTACAACTGTATCGTTTAGACATTACGCAACTGTAATCAAAGATGTCTTTATGAGTAAAGCAATCGATGAGGTATTACTCATCCATAGCCATTATATTAATACTGCTACTCAAGAAGTCCAAAAAGAAATTTTACTTCCAATTAACCAAGAAAAACCTGATCAATCCAAATCGGATTATATCTACGATATACCCGCTACAGAACTGATTGATCAAACCATGGAAATCTATATTGAGTCGCGTATATTCACTGCACTCTGTGATGCTAAGCTCTCTGAGCATGCATCACGCATGGTTGCGATGAAAAATGCGACAGATAATGCAAATGATATTGTTGAAAGATTGCACACGATGTATCATCGAGCACGTCAACAAGAAATCACATCCGAGCTCATTGATGTTGTCAATGGCTCCAATGTTTAGGAGGAGATAAGCGATGCAAGGAAAAATTACACAGGTGATCGGACCCGTCGTTGACGTCTATTTTGAAGGAAGTCTACCAGCCATCTACGATGCACTTATTGTTATGAATGGTGATAAAAAAGTAACACTTGAAGTTGCACTTCATTTAGGAGATAACGTGTGCCGTACAATCGCACTTGAACCAACAGAAGGTCTTAAACGTGATTTAATCGTTGAAGCAACCGGTAGTCCTGTTCAAGTTCCCGTTGGGAAGGCAGTTTTAGGTCGTATTTTTAACGTTTTAGGAGAACCTATTGATGATGGTAAACCGATTGATGATGCACCAAAGATGAGCATTCATCGTCCAGCTCCACCTTTTCATGAACTCTCTTCAGAAGTTGAAATTCTTGAAACAGGAATTAAAGTTATTGACTTACTCGCACCTTATATCAAAGGTGGTAAGATTGGGTTATTCGGTGGTGCCGGTGTTGGTAAAACTGTTTTAATTCAGGAACTTATTCATAACGTCGCTCAAGAAAGACAAGGTATTTCTGTTTTTGCTGGGGTAGGTGAACGTACCAGAGAAGGTTATGAATTATTCCAAGAAATGACAGCATCAGGTGTTATCGATAAAACAGCACTTGTTTTCGGACAAATGAATGAAGCTCCAGGAGCAAGAATGCGCGTTGGTCTAACCGGATTAACGATGGCTGAATATTTTAGAGATACTGAAAAAACAGATGTATTATTATTTATCGATAACATTTTCCGTTTCATTCAAGCAGGTAGTGAAGTTTCCGCACTTTTAGGTAGAATGCCTTCAGCTGTAGGTTACCAACCAACGCTTGCGACTGAAATGGGTAGATTACAAGAAAGAATTACTTCGACTAAGCACGGATCAATCACATCGATTCAAGCGATTTATGTGCCTGCAGATGACTATATAGACCCAGCACCTTCAACGGTTTTCTCGCATCTAGATGCGACAACAAACCTTTCAAGAAAGCTGACTGAAATTGGGATTTATCCCGCAGTTGATCCACTCGCATCAACATCAAGAGCACTTGCTCCACACATCGTTGGTAAAGAACATTATGAAGTCGCAAGAACAGTTCAAAAAATGATTCAACGTTACCATGAACTCTTAGATATCATTGCTATTTTAGGTATGGATGAACTGACTGATGAAGACAAACTAATCGTTCATCGTGCAAGACGTCTTCAAACATTCTTATCACAAAATACACACGTTGCTGAACAGTTTACTGGTGTTCCAGGATCGTTTGTTCCTTTAAGAGAAACTATTCGTGGATTCAAAGAAATCATTGAAGGAAAACACGACAATCTTCCAGAAGATGCATTCATGATGGTTGGTACCATTGATGATGCGATTAAGAAGGCGAAATCATTATGATTTTCAAGGTTTTAACCCAACAAGGGAAAACAATATCCGATGAAATCAATTTTGCAGTCGTAAAAAGCCAAGATGGTGAAATAGGTATTCTTGATAACCATGTACCCATCGTTGTTTCAGTTAAACATGGACATGTTAAACTTGAAAAAGGTACTGCAGTTACCTATTTGGTCTTAGAACAAGCAATTGTTGAATTTAGAGATAATGTATTATCCATTCTAGCTCTTGAAGCTCAAATGGGTCAGACACTTGAACAAGCTAAAAATGCGTTTGATGCGATGAAAAAAGAAAAGCTTGAACAAACAAAAAAAGAGAACATTGATTTCTCTAAACTTGAAAAAGAACTTAAAGAAAACATTATGAAGAGTAAGGCAGGTCAACTCTAAGGAGGATCTCATCGATGGACGAACTGATTTATTTCGTTTCTTTGATTGTATTTTTCGCACTATGGCTTCGTATCCTTAGTGCACTTCATATCGAGAATAAATTTGAGAAGTTCAAAATTTGGGAGATTAAAGCCGCTTATTTCTTGGGTGCACTTGGGATGTCTCATTTGCAATCTGAGGTTATGGTTAGACTCTCAGAACTGCTTGTTGGATACTTTAATTAGCATAGGATTACCTATGCTTTTTCATAGGTGAATGATGAAAAAAATAGTTTTAGGTTTTCTTCTTGTTTTTTTGATGTGGTTTCTCTATGCATGTACGAAAGAAGAACTTAGTCCCGTGGATTTAAGCGAACTTGAAGATGACATATTGATGCAGATTCCAGATCAAATTAACAGTGATTTCAAATTAGATATTGATGATTCTTATCAAGTTACTTACGAACTTCTAAATCAAAAAAGTGAAGGCTTTTTTGATTATGTTTCACCTTTTTATGATCAAAGGGGAACGATGAAAATCACAGTCCAAAAAGGTGATAGTAAGTTAGATATTGAAAAAGAAGTTACACTTGTTTCACTTGAATCGGGTCTTAATGAAACTAAAATCAGTATCAATTTAAATGTTCCTTTAAGCCAAGTGAATAAAGAAGACTACGTTTTAGCTTCCGTAAAAGTTGAAACAAAGAAAAATGATGAAATCGTCATCGAACATGAAACGAGTGAAGCGAAATTAAGAGGTCGTGGAAATTCGACATGGTTTGTCTATGAGAAGAAGCCTTATCGACTACGTTTTGATAAGAACACTTCAATCTTAGGGATGCCAGCAGCAAAAAACTATGTATTACTTGCAGAGTATGCCGATAAGTCATTAATTCGAAATGCAATTACACATAAGATGTCTTCGTTGTTTACGAATCTTGATTATACCATTGAAGTACGTTTTGTAGAGTTAACAATTAATAATGAGTACTTAGGCTTATATCTTCTGACCGAACAAGTAGAAAACCATCCAAATAAATTAAACTTAGATTCTACTCCAGGTGTTTTAGATACCGATTATTTATTTGAACTTGACATGCGTTTCTTTGAACAAAATGTTGAACCTGGCTATGATTGGTTTTTAGATGACCGTCATGCTTATCAAATTAAAGATCCAGACCCTGATGAACTCGCATATACAAAAAATCACGCTGCATACCTAGAATCTTATCTAGCAGAACTTGAAGATGCTCTAGCTGCTAAAAGTGGTTATGAAGCTTATATTGATGTTGATAACGCAGTGGATTACTTTCTGGTTCATGAAATATTAAAAAGTGTCGATGTTGGTTGGAGTTCAGTCTTTATGATTAAGCATAAAGGAGGACATTTAAGTTTTGGTCCATTATGGGATTTTGATTTCGCATATGGAAATACAAACTATAACAATTATGGTGATGGGCCTGAAGGCTGGTATGGCATGCGTGATGGAAAGAATAGAATCTTTGAACTCATGATGCAAATTCCAGCGATTAGAACGAAGTTCGCGGTTCGCTTTGAAATGTATTATAACGAGATCTTACCATTGATGGCTGAACTTATTCCTGTATTATCAAGTTCGATCACTGAGATGGCAAATCGTAATTTCAAACGCTGGCCAATTTTAAAATCTTATGTATGGCCGAATCCTCAAGCAATTTTAGAACTTGATACACATAAAAAGCAAGTCGATTTTGTTATCAATTTCTTGTTATACCGCAGTAACTGGATCAATGAACATATCGATGGATCATCATATCATTATGGTTATTTTGATTAAAAAAACTACCCTTCAATAAAGAGTAGTTTGGGTTCTTCCTTCTGATAACTTTTTAATAGGTAGAAGATATCATCAATGGATTTTGTATCTTGATTTAAATAGAGTTTATAAGTGACTGTCTCGGTAAACTGTTTATCGATGATGGTTGCTTTTTCTTTTAAGAAACGATCAATCGTATCGATATCTTGATAACCAAATGTGATTTCATACGTATCAACATATAATTTTTGATAGAAGGTTGCTTGTTTCATGCAATCTGCACATGCTTTCGTGTATGCTCTAACAAGTCCACCAGCACCTAATTTAATGCCCCCAAAATACCTAATTACTACACATAGGATATGAGTGACATCATGATGCTTTAAAACCTCTAGAATGGGAATTCCAGCGGTTCTATGGGGTTCTCCGTCATCATCTGCTGTTTGTTGTTCCTGGTTGTCACCATAAAGAGAAGCACTGCAGTAGTGTGTAGCTTTTGGATATTCGGTTCTTGCTTGTTCAAGCGATGTCTTTAGATCATCTATCTTATTTAATGGATAAAGAATAGCAATAAAAATAGATTTATTAACTTCATATGTATAAACCGTTTTTTCCTTTAAATAACGCATTTCAATCACCATTCGTAGTATATCATATTTACAGTTATTCTGTTTTGTGATAGCATAATAATGCTTAATAGAATTGAGGTTATAAGATGAAGAGTTGTGTCGTAGATACATCAACGGGGGGATTGGATTATTTTCCATTTCCTCATGATGTTAAGTTGATTCGTATAAAAATATTTATTGGGGAACAAGGATATCTAGATGGATCAGAGATGAAAGCTGATGACTTTTATCGTATGATGAGAGAAAATCCTGATTTAGTGCCAAAGACAAGTCAGCCTTCTGTTGGAGAAGTGATTTCATTTTTTGAATCACTTTATTTAGAGGGTTATGATTCGTTTTTTGTTACAACAATCGCATCTACTTTATCTGGAACATATAACACTATTTCCGTAGCAGCAAAATCACTTGAAGATAAGATGAATATTAGAGTCTTTGATACGAAGACAGTTTGTTTTTCTGAAGGTATGTTTGCATTAGAAGCAAGTAAAATGCTTAATATGGGACATAGTTTTGATGAGATTGAAGATAAACTAAGCGATATGAGAAAGAAGAATACCATCTTTTTTGCTGTCGATTCATTAACTCAACTCGTATTAAATGGAAGATTATCTGGAGCTCAAGCATTTGTTGGAAAACTTTTGAAGATTAAGCCTATTCTACAAGTTCAAGAAACAGGACAGATTGTCTCGATTGAAAAGATTAGAAATATTAAGAGTGCTTTATCATCAATTGCAAGTAAAGTTCAAGCCTATGCAAATGGTAGATCTTATGAAGCTTATATTCTTTATACAGGAAATCCTAAATTAAGAGATTTCTTTGTGGAAACATTAAAGATGGAACTTGGTCTAGAAAATCTTTATGAAGCTCCATCTACACCTGTCGTTGGTGCACATATCGGTCCAGATGTTATCGGTGTTGGGATCTTTATTAAAGATTAAGTCGAATATAAAAATAAAATGGTCTAAACTAGACCATTTTCAGTCTGTAGACAAAGTATCTCATTTTGAGGTACTTTTTTTATCTACCCGATGATTTTTTAAAGAAAAGTGACTTTAACTATATATAAATATATAGTTAAGTGATAAAATGAGGCTAAAAGGTGGTGTTTTTATGCTCACGCGTAACCAAAAGAACAATCGGAACAACGTCTTCATCATGGATATGGAGAAGATCATCCCGAGCAATCATCTCATCCGCAAGGTCGACAGGGCCATCAACTTCGACTTCATCTATGACATCGTTGAAGGTTTATACGCAGACGAGATCGGAAGACCCTCGATCGATCCGGTCGTTCTCTTCAAGATCGTCTTCATCCAATACCTATTCAACATTCGGTCCATGAGAAGAACGATCGAGGAGATCGAAGTGAACGTCGCGTATCGATGGTTTTTAGGATTCGATTTCAACGATGACATCCCGCACTTCTCCACCTTCGGCAAGAACTACATGAGACGCTTCGAAGGGACGACCGTTTTCGAGGAGATCTTTAACACGATCCTCTATCAGGCGATGAAGTTAAAGCTCGTCAAGATGGACAACATCTTCGTCGACTCGACACATATCAAAGCCTACGCGAACAAGAGACATATCAACGACATCCTGATCAACGACTCGACACACCGCTACGTGAAGCAGCTTCAGGAGGAGATCAACGAGCTGCGCGTCGAAGAGGGGAAACCTGAGGTCGACTTTGATGAACCCAAGAAGGTGATCAAGAGTTTGACAGATCCGGACTGCGGGATGTTTCACAAGGGTGAAAAGGAGCGTCAGTTGGCCTATAGTAACCAGGTGATAAGCGATGAGAACGGCTGGGTTTTGGCATCCGAGGTGTTTCCGGGAAACTCAAACGATGGCCAGATGGCGCTGGATACCGTGGTTGATTACATCGAAGAGCATAAGGAAGTGAAGGTCGCAGTGATGGATTCCGGTTACAACAACCCCGTCCTTCTCCATGAGATCTTCAAGCGCGAGGTCCTGCCTGTCATCCCCTACAAAAGACCGATTGGAAAGGCTGGTCAGGGTGGTTCTGGTGGCGAGATGTACATCACCAAGTTCAGATTTAAGTATATCGATATGCACGACTACTACGTCTGTCCAAACGACATGATCTTGACCTATCGCGGGACGAACAAACTGGGTTATCGTGAGTATAAGACGTCTGTGAAAGACTGTATGAACTGTCCATTAAAAGTGCACTGCACGAAACAGAAGACCAAGGTGGTGATGAGACATCAACTCGAATACGTGAGACCGCTCACCCGGGAGGCAAGGTTGTCAGAGATAGGTAGAGCGCTCTATCCGAAGCGAAAGACATCCATTGAGCGCGTCTTCGGTATCGCCAAGATGAATCACTGTCTGGGTTTCACCTTCCTGAGAGGACTCAGAAAGAATGAGGATCGAAGCCTCATGATTTTCAGCATGTACAACCTAAAGAAATTAGCCACAATGATGTGGTAAATCTCTTTCGTTTCATCATGATCGTGAGCAAAACGTGCTCATTTTTTTATTTTTATCCACAAAAACAAAAAAAGAGTCATTCCAAGCAGATAATCTGTTTAGAAATGACCCTTTTGTCTACAGTCTGAAAATGGTCTAAACTAGACCATTTTTCTTGTATAAGTGATAAAGACTAAACCCTTTTCTTCTTCTAAGTTTGTAACATTCCATGAAGATTTGTTTCCTTCAAAAAGTTTGGTTCCAAAGCCTAGCAACTGAGGGATGATTGCGATTATCATTTCATCAACTAAATCATCTTCAAGCATTGATTGAACAAGTTTACCCCCACCAATTAAGAAAATATCTTTTCCTGGTTTTTGTTTAAGCTCAAGAAGTACTTCCTTGGGTTGTTGATTGGTTATTACTCCATGCTTGATCTCTACTGGATGATGTGTAAATACATAGGTGTTAAAGCCTTCATAAGGCCAGTCTTCCGCATTCTTAATGACCCAATCATATGTCTTTCTCCCTAAGAGAATCGTATCAACATGTGCTATAAAATCATCATACGATTTC
The DNA here is from genome assembly GCA_023458995.1 of Bacillota bacterium. Classification (GTDB taxonomy): domain Bacteria; phylum Bacillota_I; class Bacilli_A; order Acholeplasmatales; family Acholeplasmataceae; genus Peloplasma. Next base: position 2,026 of record JAEWVV010000212.1, on the reverse strand, counting down.
TTAACAAGTTCAAGACCATCATACTCATGTAGGAATGATAAATCATCATTAGGTCCAGCAATAAAACCATCTAAACTCATTGCAATATATAAGATCACACGTCTCATTTAATCACCTCTGTTGCATACTTTATCATGGTTATTTTCGTTTTTCAAATGAAACACATGAAGATATAAAATGAGATTACATGGTATAATATGAACGGTGAAATAAATGAGTACAATAAATAGAGCAGTAATCGTATTAAAAATATTAAAAGAAAATGGCTATGAAGCCTTTATCGTAGGTGGTGCAGTTAGAGACCACCTTTTAAGAACACCTACAACGGATATCGATATTACAACAAATGCGAAACCGTATCAGGTAGCTAAATTATTTAAAACAGTACCTACCGGTATTAAGTACGGAACGGTCACTGTTCTTTTTGGTACAGATCAATTCGAAGTAACAACGTACCGGATTGATGGTGAATATCAAGATTCGCGTCATCCAGAAGAAGTAAGCTTTGAAGCAACCGTTGAAGACGATGTTAAACGTCGTGATTTTACGATTAACGGAATGCTCATGAATGAAAAGTTAGAAATCATTGACTATGTATTAGGTCAAGCTGATTTAAATGCGAAGCTCATTCGTGCGATCGGTGAACCAAGAGTCCGTTTTGAAGAAGATGCTCTTCGAATCATGCGTGCATTCTACTTTCAATCTAAGTTAGGTTTCCAAATTGAGAAGAAAACAAGAGATGCCATCTTTGAGATGCGTCATAAATTAAATGAAATATCGAATGAACGTATCTTAAATGAATTCATTAAGATGTTTAAAGGTAACTATTTAAAACGTGCTGTTCAATCCATGATTACAACTGGTGTACATGAAGTACTACCTGGCTTAAAAGAAGGACTTTTATTTATTCAAAACCTAGATGAAATGCCTTATGTGGATGCATTCTTTACCATGGCATTTAACCTTCATGGTTCCATACCTAAAGAATGGACATTCTCCAATAAACATCGTCATCGTTATGAAATGGGAAGTATGCTTGCTAACATGCCACAACCCTATGATGCCTACACGCTTTATACATATGGACTAGATTTCTGTTTACTTGGTAATAGAGTTGCTAATCTTTTGGGCAAAGCGAAGAACTACAGACAACAAATCGAAAGAGATTATCAAAATCTTCCCATTCAAAGCGATCTTGATTTAAAACTTCGGGCAACCGAAATGATTGAACTTGCCAACAAAAAAGCAGGGGCATGGGTTAAAAAAATGCAAACAGATATGGTTACTGAAATACTAAGAGGTAACTTAAAAAACGAAAAGAAAGATCTTGAAACATATCTTCTTTCCAAGATAAAGGAGTGAAATGATGGAATTAAACGTCAATCAAACCTATACGATCGTCGCTAAAGTTGAATCGATCAATAGTGGTGCACATTTCTGTAATACGACAGTGATGACAACTGATGGTGAACATATTAATTTAAAATTAGAATTTGAACAACTTCAAGAATTATCGATGGGGAAAGTCTATCAATTTGAAGCGATGGCAATCGTTAAGATTGAAGATGAACTTGTTTTAAAGTGTTTAAAGATTACACCTGCCGAAACCGTCTTAAATGATGAAGCACTTGAAGAAATATTAGAGAAGTTTTATGTTTACGCACCAATCCCAATGATGAAGATCAAAAAAGGGATTGAATCCTATTTAAATAAGATTGAAAATGAAATCATTAAAAAGATTGCTACAGAAATATATAAAGCAAACGAAAAGAGGTTTTACCTTCATCCAGCAGCAACCAAGTTTCATCATGCCTATGTTGGAGGTTTATCACACCATACGTATACAATGCTTAGACTCATTGATCCATTCATTCAAGTATATCCTTATTTAAACCGTGACTTACTCTATGCTGGAACGATTTTACATGATATGTCTAAGATCTCTGAAATCAGCGGTGTTGATGGTGAATACACGAAAGAAGGACTTCTACTTGGTCACTTGGTGATGCAAGCTGTTGATATCGAC
>JAEWVV010000211.1 GCA_023458995.1 Bacillota bacterium | reverse complement strand
GTGTGTCAGTGGTCTTACGATAGCTTCTTTGATGATGAGTCCAAGAAGTCCTGCAATAACCGATGTTGGTAAAAGCGACTTCTTTAAAAGCGGAATTTTTCTACGAACGACATTACCTGTCAATAGTAGAATACTCATGATACCTAAATAAACGATGATCCCCCACGTTTCTAGCGACTCATAATTTGTGAGCATGGTGTTCTCCTCTTTTGCATAATTGAGATTTCTCTCAAAAACATTATAACCTAATTCGTTTGAAATTAAAACCAATAAAATGTCTATCACACAATCATCATTTCGTTATTCTATACATAATGATGATAAAAGTCCAGCACGAGCTGGACTTCTTAATCATGATTTATAATCTATTTTTTCATCTCACCGATGAACTGAGATAACGTATCTTTGGCATTACCCAAGAAGAAATGCACATGATTTTTTTGGTATAAAGAATTATTGACTCCAGAATAACCTGGTTTTAAATCATAATTGAAAACAAATACTTGTTTTGCTTCATCTGCATTTAAGATTGGCATGCCATAAATGGGTGTACCTTCTTTATCTCTTGCTGCAGGATTGATGACGTCGTTTGCTCCAATGACAAACACAACATCGGTATTTTTGAATTCAGGATTAATGTCATCCATTTCATAGAGGTCATCATAATCAATATCAACTTCGGCAAGTAAGACGTTCATATGACCTGGCATTCTACCAGCTACTGGATGAATCGCAAATTTAACATCAGCACCATTTTTCTTGATTAAATCAGCAAGTTCTTTAACAAGGAACTGTGCTTGAGCAATTGCCATACCATAGCCAGGAATAATAATGACTTTCTTAGCTTCTTTAATCACTTGGAATGGATCTTTTGTACTTGCATCAGTCACAACTTCTTTTTGTTCTTCTTTAGCATTTGATGTGCTAACTGTTGTTTTTCCTAAGAGAATAACCATTAAGCTTCGATTCATCGCTTTACACATTGTTTGAGTTAATAATAAACCGGATGCACCAACGATACCTGCAATCGATACAAGTAAGACGTTTCCAATCGCTAAACCAGAGATAGCACCAGCAACACCGGATAAACTATTTAAAAGTGAGATAGCAATAGGCATATCTGCTCCACCAATTTTTAAAGTAAAGAGTGCACCAATGAAACCGGTAATGATTACACCGATAATAATGATCATCAGTGGGTCTAATTCAATGATTGGAGAAACAATAATCAGTGCAAACATCAAAACGAACAGTATAGTCAAGATCATTGTATGATGTTTGAAGCTAAATGATTTTTGTTTTATTTTTTGTGAAAGTTTTAATGCTGCTACAATGCTACCCACAAATGTAATGACACCCACTTGAAGTGCAATGTTTGCTGTTATTTGTCCAAAAACAGTATAATCTGCACCAATTTCGTAAAGTGCAAATACACCAACAATCATTGATGCTAATCCACCAAAACCGTTGAGTGTAGCAACCAGTTGTGGTGTCTTAATCATCTTTGTCTTAACGATAATCCATGCACTTATTAAAATACCGATTGCTAGGAAAATATACAACATCCAAGCATCAATAATCTCATTAATAACTAAGGTAAAGATTACTGCTAATAACATACATAATGCACTGATTGCATTACCTAGTCTTGCAGTTTGTACTTTCCCCATTAAGTAAATACCAAACATGACACCAATAACTAAAATCCCTGAAATAGTATATTCTACAATCGGTGTAGTTAAGAATTCTACGATGTTATTCATCATGCTTTACCTTTTTCTTAAACATTTTTAGCATCTTATCTGTAATACCAAATCCACCAACTACATTGATGGTTGCAACAATAATTGCTATACCACCAAAAATAGCAGATAATACTGGGTTACTTTCTTTTAAACCAATCGCAGTAGCGATTAAAGCACCAATCAGTGTAATACCTGATAATGCATTCATTCCACTCATCAGGGGTGTGTGGAGAAGTGTTGGTACATTATTGATTAAAAAATAGCCTACAATAGTAGAAACAATAAAAATCCCTACAAGTATTAATTCAAGTCCCATTATTTAAGCCCCATAGCTTCAAGTGTACCTTCGTGCACTAATTTATCATCATGACATACAAGGATTGAAGCAACAATTTCATCTTTAAGATCGATTTGAACCTGATTATCTTTAACTAAGTACTTTAATAAGTTGTATACGTTTTGAGCAAACATCCATGTGGATGATGTTGGAATCATGCCAGGAATATTCTTTGTACCATCAATCGACACGCCACCAACATTGATAACTTCACCAGCTTTTGTTAAAGCACAGTTACCACCTTGGTCAATGGATACGTCAATAATGTAGGAGCCTGGTTTCATAGATTTAACCATTTCTTCATCAATCAGAATTGGAGCTCTCTTACCAAATACTAAGGCAGATAAGAAAATAATATCAGCTTTGGATACGATGTCTTTTAGATTTTCTTTTTCGACTTTAATCCATTCGTTCGCTAATCTATTCGCATGTTTACCATCTTTGCTGACAGCGATATCACTTGGTATACCTGTTTCAACAATACGAGCACCTAAAGATAATGCTTGTTCATTTGCTTCAGGACGAATATCACTTGAATAAACAACAGCACCTAAACCTTTAGCTGTAGCAATCGCACGAAGACCAGCAACACCAGTACCGATCACTAAGACATTGGATGGTTTAATCATACCTACTGCTGAACCAATCATAGGCATAAATTTACCAACATGGTTTGCTGCAATTAAAATACCTTTATAACCGGCACATGTGCTCATTGATGATAATGCATCCATCGATTGAGCACGGCTAATTCTAGGAATACCATCTAGGGTTAAAGCAGTGATACCCTTATGTGTTAATTTCTTTATCATTTCATGATTATTGGGTGATGCAGGATGCAAGAAAGTAATTAGAGTTTGTCCTTTATGCATCATATCAATTTCATGCATATTTAAATTTTCATTCATTTGTGGTTCTTTAACTTTTAGAATGACATCTGCATCTCTATAAATATGACTTGGATTTTGAACCATCGTTGCTCCAGCCAATTGGTAATCTTGATCGTGATAGAATGACATTTCACCAGCATTATTTTCGACCAAAACCCGATGTCCATCTTGAATCATTTTTTTAACTGTTTCAGGAGTCGCAGAAACGCGATACTCTCCGTGTAGTATTTCCTTTGGAATACCTATTATCATAACAATCGCCTCTTTTCACTTAAAAATATACCATTTTTTATCACGAATGGCAAGCGCTTTCATACACCTTACAAAGAAAAAACAACCCAAGTTTTAGACTCTTTGTAAAGAGTCTATTTTTTTATGCTTATAAGCACTTTTTGAGCTGTTTTTTATGTGGATTTGTTTTTTTATGAAAATGTATGAATGATTTTCATTCATGAAATAACATTATTTGTTTTCTTGTTTTTTTCTTGTTCATAAAGAGATTCAAAAATACTTTTTATCCGTTTTGGATCTTCTAACAACTTGTGTATTTCCTTTAAACCTTCTTCGTTTTTCTTCGTCTTAAGCCATAATTTTAAGTAGCCATGTGGCCCATATTTTTCTTCAATATGACCGATTGCACGTTTGATATGATCTTCTTTTGATAAATCAGGATAATGCTTTAATCCAAACTGTACTGTACGAAGAAAAACAACATCAACTGATATATCACGATCAGCTTCTGCAATGATTTTCCCATAGATCGACCTTGGTGGGTAATCATTAGATGCTCTATGATCTTCAACAGCTTCTTTCATAATGATTCTTTGTTCTTCATTAAAAAATGATTTTAAACGTTCATCATCATACAAAAATATGCCACCAGTTAGATGGTGGTCACTTCGACCAAACTGAATTCCTATATCGTGGTAACATGCGACTGTGTAAACCATATCTAGATCACAATCAAAATCTTTAGCAATCTCTAAACTTTGCTCAATCACTTTGTACACATGATCCTCGCGATGTGCTGGATCGAAGGTTTGATACATAGGAATAATAGATTCTTGTAAATAAGTCATTAAGTCTTTGTTCATGAAAACCTCTATAGTTTGATTTTTGCTCGTTTAGATAAGGATTTAAACATCTTTTTATCAGTGTGATATGTTAGATGTTCAACAACCTCTGAAGCATCAACCCATTTGATGCTAGCAATTTCTTCTTCTTGGGGTAAAAAATCATGGGTGAGGGCTTGCGCAAGAAAATACACAACATCCTTCATAACACCCTTTTTTGGTGAGTATCTTATCTTTTCTCTATAATCTTCTAGAAGTTCTACATCTAAACCTGTTTCTTCTTTGACTTCACGTTTTGCTGTCATTTGTTCTGATTCATCGTGTTCTACATGTCCTTTGGGAAATCCAAAATAGAGTCCATGTCTTTGTTGAATAAGGACAAATTGATACGTGTCTTGATGTTTTCTAAAGATGACTGCTCCGCACGACTTTTCTTTGGTCACATTCATCACCTACTTCATAATTCTTATCACAAGTATATCACAGGATGACCAAAACCACATCAAGATAAGCACTCTTTAACTCTTTTTTTACATCTTTGTTACATTGATAAAACCGCTTTCATCATGTATAATAGAAATATCAAGATTAAATAAAGAGCATGATCTGAGGTGACGTACATGAAAGTGTTATTCTGCAGTTCCGAAGCATTCCCTTTTAGTAAAACTGGTGGTCTAGCTGATATGGCTCTTTTTTTACCAAAGTCACTAAGAGAACTGGGTCACGATGTAAGAATTATCACTCCTTACTATCGTTCCATACAAAAATACCACAAAGACATGACCTTTTTAGGGTCAACAACCATTGGTATGGGTGGTATTGAAACAATTGTTCATTACTACGAATTAATTTATCAAGATATTCCTTATATTTTCGTACAGAATATGCATTATTTTGAACGCGATCAGCTTTATGGATATAACGATGATGCTGAACGCTTTTCTTGTTTTTCATATGCCGTTTTAGAAGGATTAAATACATTTAAATTCTATCCAAGCATTCTTCATTTAAATGACTGGCAAACCGGTATGATTCCCTACCTTCTTGATGAACATTACCGTAAAAAGAATGATGCTTATTATTCGATTCACACACTTCTTTCAATCCACAATATGGAGTATCAAGGTTCATTTGATTCCTATGTAGCTAGGTTCTTTAATACACCTTTCAATTATACCTACATCCATTTTGACCGTGTCAACTTCTTAAAAGCTGGAATCGAACGTGCAACAAAAATTAATACCGTTAGTCCTACTTACCGAAATGAAGTTCTAACAAATGAATACGGATTTACATTAGATGGTGCACTAGAAAAAAGAGCACAAGACTTTGTCGGTATTTTAAATGGAATTGATGATGCCGTTTTTGATCCAAAAACAGATCATATGATTTTTCAAAATTTTGATGCTGACAAAACAAAGATTGGAAAACAAAAAAATAAAGAAGCTATCTTACATCACTTCGATTTAGACGTTGATGTTAAAGTTCCCTTAATTGTTTATGTTGGAAGACTTGCCACCCAAAAAGGAATCAATTTAATGACTCAAACATTAGAGGAAGTCATTGAATATGGAAATGCAAGATTTATTCTGATGGGTTCAGGAAATGATTCTTATCAAGACTACTTCCGCTATTTAACCTATAAATATCCTACAAAAGTTGCGAATTATATCGGTTTTAATGAAGAGCTTGCGCATAAACTCTATGCTGCTTCTGATATCTTCATGATGCCTTCTCGCTTTGAACCATGCGGATTAGGACAAATGATTGCGATGCGTTATGGTTCACTTCCTGTTGTTAGAGAAACCGGTGGCTTAAAAGATACGGTAATCCCTTATAATAAATATACAGGTGAAGGTACAGGATTTAGCTTTTCAAATTATGATGCCTATGAGTTTAAAGAAAAACTCTTTGAAGCTATCTCACTTTATCACGATAACCCAAGACATTGGAACATGCTTGTCAAACGAGCAATGAAACAAGATTTCAGTCTTCGACATATGGCTTTATCTTATGAAAATTTATATCATATCATACTAGGAGTGTAATAAACTATGGAAACTTTAGCACTAATACTTGCTGGTGGAAAAGGATCACGCTTGGATATCCTTTCACAACGTAGAAGTAAACCTGCGATGCCTTTTGCAGGAAAATTCCGTATTATCGATTTCACATTAAGCAACTGTACACAGTCTGGAATCTACGATATCGGTATTTTAACCCAATATTTACCGCTATCTTTAAATGAACATATCGGTTCTGGTAAACCTTGGGATTTAGACAGACGTGATTCAGGAGTTACCCTCTTACAACCACATAACTATTGGTATTTAGGTACTGCAGATGCTGTTCTTAAGAACTTAGAGTTCATTCAACGTAAAGATCCTAAATATGTTTTAATCTTATCTGGTGACCATATTTATAAGATGGACTACCGTAAGATGATTCAACAACATAAGGAATCAAAAGCGCGGTTGACGATTGCTTGTCAACCTGTTGATCCTAAAGAAGTATCTCGTTTTGGTATTATGTCGATCAATAAGGATAAAGAAATTCTTGAATTTGAAGAAAAACCAAAACAATCTAAGTCTAATCTAGCATCTATGGGTATTTATCTATTTGATTATGATTTACTTAAAGAAGTTCTTCTCTCTATTAAACAGGATGATCTTGACTTTGGTAAACATATCATCCCTCACCTAATTAAGACAACTGAAAAAGAAGTTTATGCATATCTTTTTGAAGATTATTGGATGGACGTAGGAACTTATGATTCTTATCTTGATACCAATATTGCAATGACAAAAGACTTTACTGAACTTGATCTTTATGATCCAACCTGGAAAGTCTATACAAAGAGTGAAGACTTACCTCCTGTTAAAGTAGGTAGTGATGCCAAGATTAAAAACTCACTTGTCTCAAACGGTTGTGTCATTGAAGGAACTGTCATCAACTCCGTCTTATCACCAGGTGTTCGTGTTGGTAAAGGATCTGTTGTTAGAGATTCAGTTATTTTAAACAATGTCATTATTAGTACAGATGTCACGATTGACCGCTGTATCTTAGATAAGAAAGTTACTGTTGGTAGAAATGCTTATCTTGGTTTTGGTGATGATTACACACCAAACAAAGAAAAACCAGATCTATTACAATCCGGTATTACAGTTGTTGAAAAGAGCGCAATTATTCCAAGTGAAACAAAAGTTGGACGAAATTGTCGTATCTTTAGAACTGCGAATTAC
>JAEWVV010000210.1 GCA_023458995.1 Bacillota bacterium | reverse complement strand
CGCTTTCACCTCTACAGATTCCTATGGTGCTGTAGCTAATATCAGTTTAACTGGTGAACTTGCTGACATTTCACAAATCGGTGTGATTGTAAAAAAAGAAATTGGTGATACCTGGGTTAAAGACGTATCAGAAGATCGTTATATCGATTTAACTAAACCTGATTTAAGTGGAAATGTTCATGCATACCTTCTAGAGAGTGAATCATTCATTTCTTATGTTTTAGAAGATAGCCCTCTTTGTTCACGGGATGGATCGCCTAATCCTTATTATTGCAGTCAAGATTTATCACCACGTATTGTAAGATCATACTTCAATTCAAGTTTTAATATCATATTTCAATTATCACAATCAATACTTCAGTCACAACTCACCATTTTGAAAAATGGAGTATCTATTCCCTATACAGGTTTTTCAAGTGGATCCTCAGGTATGATTACACTTACAGAAGCAGTTGATACGATAAGCATTTATGAACTGGATATCGCAAGTGAATCATTTCAAGATAAGAGCATCATCACATTTGGTGCTGACTACGATTCATCACTTTTTGCTGAAGCATATCATTTTGATGGTTGGCTTGGACACATCTATGAAGATACACAAACGACATTTAGACTATGGGCTCCTTTATCTTCAGAGGTAAGTATCAACCTATATACAAAAGGACATACGAAAATTAAGAGAGCTGATGGAGAAAATGATCCATATCAAGTTACACCAATGGATTACATTGGACATGGTGTTTGGGAGATTATCGTTTTAGGTGACTTACACGAGGTTTATTACACATTTAATATCGTAAACGATGGAACACTCATCAAAGATATTGCAGATCCTTATGGTAAGAGTTTTGGTATTAACGGTGTGCGAAGTATGGTTGTTGATTTTGATAGGGTAAATCCTGAAGGATGGGATACCGATCAAGGTGTTAAAGGCTATGATACATTTAATGATTGGATTATCTATGAACTTCATGTTCGTGATTTAACGACGCATGGTTCATGGAATGGACCAGCTAGTTATCGTGGTAAGTATATGGGGTTAACCGTTGAAGGAACAACCTACAAGAATCCTACAACAAATGTCACCGTTTCAACTGGTTTGGATCACTTAATTGAATTAGGTATCACACACCTACATTTACTTCCGACCTATGATCAAGATTCATATAACGATGAAGCAAACTTTCAGTTTAACTGGGGATACAATCCTCAGCATTTCAATAGCCCTGAAGGTGGATATTCAACCGATCCATACAATGGTAGTGTTCGTGTGAGTGAGTTTAAACAAATGGTTCAAGCATTACATAGTAATGGAATCAATGTTGTTTTAGATAAAGTCTATAATCATACAGGAAACGGTGTTAATTTTACAATGAATAAAATCGTACCTAACTACATCTATAGACTCGATAGCGGTGGTGGATTTAGTAATGGTACAGGCGTTGGTAACGAGACGAAGAGTGAACGTTACATGTTTAGAAAGTTCATGATTGATTCAGCTGTCTATTGGGCAGAAGAATATCATATTGATGGTTTTAGATTCGACCTTATGGCAGTTCATGATAAAACCACGATGAATCAGTTAACCGATGCAGTCAAAAATGTGAATTCTGAAATTCAAGTTTACGGAGAACCTTGGGGTGGCGGAACAATTGCGTTAGCATACGAAGAACAAGCAGGAAAAAACAATCTAAAGAACATGCCAAAGATTGCTGCATTCAATGATCAATATCGAGATAACATTAAAGGTTCAACCTTTAACGAAACAAGTCCTGGATATATCACAAATGGTAATGGAATTACCGATTTAAAGAAAGGTATTGTTGGAAGTACTTCATGGAACTGGGGAAATACTTCATCGCAGTCCATTAACTATATTTCAGCGCATGATAACTTAACATTATACGATAAACTGCTTAAGGCAAATGGACAGACAAGTTATAGTCTTGCTTTAGACTATCAAGCAAGATTAGGCAATAGTATTGTTTTATTAAGCCAAGGTGTTCCTTTCTTACATGCGGGTGTAGATTTCTTAAGAACTAAGGGTGGAAACCATAATAGTTATAATTCGAGTGATAGCGTCAATCAGTTGAACTGGATTAGAAAATCACTTTATAATCATAGCTTTGAATACTATAAAGGAATGATTGAACTTAGAAAAACATATGAGAGTTTCAAGATGGTTCAACCATTAGACATTCAATCAAATTTAACGTTTTTAAGTACCCCACAATTTGGTCTTGTTGGATATAGATTAACGAAGAACAATGAAAATATTCTAGTCTATCATAATTCTGGAAATAGACATAACGAGCTTACACTTCCAAATGGCGCATGGAAACTACTTGCCAACCAAAAAGAAGTTGATTTAACAGGGTTAGGAACTTATGAATCGACGTTTGCGATTCATAAAGCAGAAACTTTAGTCTTTGTTGAAGGTGATGAAAGTGATGTTATTCCAAGTCCAACATTACCACCAACAATTACCAATATCCTAAAGACAGTCTATGAAACAGCGAACTTAACTGTTACAACATCATCCAATGTGACATCATATAAAATCAATGATGGTGACTTTATTGAACTAGGCGAACCAACATCATCGATACCTCTTGGACAGTTAGCTGAAGGTAACTATGAAGTGGTTGTAAGAAATAGTACTGGAGATGAATCAGAACCCGTAACATTTAGAGTGATCGCAAATAACATCATTACAATCATTCCAGAAATTCTCACAGAAAAAACAACGTATTTCTACGGGGATATCATTGCTATTGAAACATCGACAAACGTTACGAAATATAAACTAAACGATGGCGAATTTGTTGACCTTGACAGTCCAACAACAACATTCAACCT
>JAEWVV010000209.1 GCA_023458995.1 Bacillota bacterium | reverse complement strand
TCGTTGAACGGTTTGCATCACTCCATGAGATGTAACATGGCGCTTCATAACCTGGTACTAAACGTTTATATGAGTTCACGGTTGGGTTTGTCACTAAACAAAATTCTTGTGCATGTTTCATCACACCACCGATGAATGATAAAGCTGTTTTAGATAACTGGTTTTCAGTATTCGGATCATAGAATAAATTCACATTTTCTGTATTTGATAATGAGATATTCGAATGCATGCCTGATCCGTTAATTCCTTGAATAGGTTTTGGCATAAATGTTGCGTGATAACCGTGACGTCTTGCAACATTTTTAACAAGAATCTTAAATGTTTGAATGTTATCACATGCTTCAAGTGCATTATCAAAATGGAAATTGATTTCATGTTGTCCATAAGCTACTTCGTGATGAGACACTTCCATATCGAAACCCATCTTTTCTAATTCTAAGACGATATCGCGTCTGACGTCTTCAGAACCATCGACTGGTGCTAAATCAAAATAGCCACCTAAGTCAGAAAATTCCATCGTTGGTTTACCTTTTTGATCAAGCTTAAATAAGAAAAACTCAGGTTCAACACCTACATTAAACTTATCAAATCCCATGGCTTTCATCTGAATTAAATTTCTTTTTAAGATATAGCGTGGATCACCTTCATAAGGTGTTCTATCTGTCTTGTAGACATCACAGATCAGTCTTGCAACTTTACCTGCATTTTGTGATAAACTCTCCCACTCTAATACAAGCCATGTTGATAGATCTGGATATAAATACATATCAGCTTCATCAATTCGAACAAAACCTTGAATAGATGAACCATCAAACATGATTTCATTTGCTAATGCTCTTTCAAGATTAGTCACTGGAATTTCTACGTTTTTTACTGTACCTAACATATCAGTAAACTGCATGCGAACATAGCGTACATCATTTTCTTTAGCAAGTCTTAAAATATCGATTCTTGTGTAATTTTTCATTGTTTATCCCCTTTTTATGTAAATAATGTACTCTTAAAATAAAAAAATGTCAATTATCTTGACACTTTTTTAATAAAATTTACATTTCTTTACAATTTAGTCTTTTCTGACTTAGGTTCGATGTAGTTTTTTGAGTAATCTTCCTTATTGATTTGCTTGTTTCTAGCAATTGCAAATGCTCCCTTTGGAATATCTTCTGTCACTGTAGAACCAGCTGCAATAAAGACGTTATCTCCAACTTTAATGGGTGCGATTAAGTTCACGTTACATCCAACGAAGACATCATCGCCAATTTTTGTCTTATGTTTCTTAACACCATCATAGTTCACTGTCACAGATCCACAACCAAAGTTGACGTTTCTACCAATTTCTGCATCCCCTAAGTAAATAAGGTGTGCAGCTTTTGTACCTTCACCTGTCGTTGACTTCTTAATTTCAACGAAATTACCGATACGATTGTGTGCACCGATCACAGCGTGTTCACGCAAGTGAGCGAATGGACCAACGGTTGTATAAGCACCAACTTCAGATTTTAGGATAATACTATGTCTAATTTCTGCATATTCATCAATAATGGAATCAACTACTTCAGAGTTAGGTCCGATAATCGCACCTTTTTTGATAACAGTATTACCTGTGATGGTTGTATTTGGATAAATCCAAACGCCTTCTTCGATAATGACGTTATGCCCAATCGTGATTGTTTCAGGGTTAATCATCGAAACACCTGCAAGCATATGGCCTTTATTTATTGAATCTCTTAAATACTTTTCAGCAATCGAAATACCATATAAATCATTAATACCCATGGTGACCATTGGATTACGAACAATAAATGTATTAACTTTATGGTCTTGATGCATTAAACCAACGATATCGGTTAAATAGTATTCACCCTTACGTGGATTCTTTTCAATCTTTCTAACATATTCGAAAAGTAACTTATTGTTTACGATATAAACTGATGAGTTAACTTCTTTAATCAATTTTTGTGTTTCATTACAATCATTTTCTTCAACGATACCTTTAACGATACCATATTCGTCTCTTACGATTCGTCCATATCCCTTAGGATAATCCATCATCATTGTAACAACCGTTAAATCGTTACCCATTTCTTCATGTGCGCGAAGAAGTTTATCCATTAAAGGATATTCCATAAGTGGCATATCACCTGGAAGAATGAAAGTTGTTCCTTCGGAATCTTCTAATTGTGGAGCGGCGCATAGAACAGCATGTCCTGTTCCGAGTTGTTCTTCTTGGAAAGCATAGGTGACTCTTTCTCCTAAAATACCTTGAACAACTTCTTTTTTGTGTCCGACAATCGCAACAATTTCATCAATTGAGGATTTTTCAATGTTTTCAACGATGTATTCAATCATTGGCTTTTTCAAAATTGGAAATGCAACTTTAGGTAAATCAGTGCGCATGCGGGTTCCTTTACCAGCAGCAAGAATTAATGCATACTTTTTCATCGGTTATTTGCCTCCTGATGAATCATTTTTACTAAATATTCAGTCATGGTGTCTACCATGTGATGATCCTTATGACTAACTGTAATACGAATTAAACTTTCAGTGCCTGATGGTCTAACTAAGAGTAATGCGTGTTCTCCTAGCTTTGTTTTTACTTCTTCAATCACTTGTATAATCTTTTCTGTTTTTAGTATACCTTTTTCGATACCTTTAATGTTTGTTAGTTTTAAAGGATACATATTGACATCCCTACTCAATTCCTTTAATGAGATACCAAGCTCTTGTAGGATTTTAAGTAAATAGATAGCAACTAATAATCCGTCACCGGTATGAAGTAGGTGTGTAAGAATAATATGACCTGATGATTCACCACCAATGGTGTATTCATTGGTATAAAGTTCATGGAAAACATATTTATCGCCAACATCTGTTAAAACATATTTAATCCCTTTATCTTCAAGTGCTTTTAAGATACCAGGATTACTCATCTTCGTTAAGACAACTGTATTCTTGTTTAAGAGATTTCTCTTCTTTAAATAGGTAGCAATCATATAGATGATTAAATCACCATCATAAGTGATGCCATTTTGATCGATTAAGATAATACGGTCACCATCACCATCAAAGCTAAAAGCGATATCTAATTTTTCATCTTTAACAAGTTTTAAGATACTTTCTAGATGTGTTGAGCCACAATCTAAATTGATATTTAAACCGTTTGGTTTATTCGCAATCTGAATTGAATTTGGATTAATCCGATTAAAGATTTCACGTGCAATCTCATAGTTTGCACCATTAGCTGAATCAAATCCAATTGTTAGATCAAGTGGTTTTAAATCAAGTGAATCATAAATCTTTAAATATTCATTTTTTACATCATCTGTAAACGTTAGTGTACCAAGTGTTGTGACTTCAAGTTTACCGTTATCAATAAAGTCTTCTAAGAGTGCTTCAACATCTTCTGTTGTCTTGTAACCCATATTAAAGACTTTAATTCCATTATCCATAAATGGATTATGTGATGCAGTCACCATCACACCAATGATATTTTTTATTTTTGAGTAATGTGCAACCATTGGTGTTGAAACAACACCTGCAAATTTAACATCAACACCGAGTGTGAGTAAGCCATTTGCGATTGCATAGCCAATCATCGGTGATGATTGTCTCGTATCCATACCGATCACAACAACTGAAGGTTTTAAGACATAACCAATTGCTTGACCGACTCTAAACGCTAACTTATTATCCAACTTTTCAAATGCGATACCACGAATACCATCAGTACCAAAATATTTTCCCATATAAACCTCTTATTCTACGGTAACACTCTTGGCAAGGTTACGCGGTTTGTCAATATCATATGCTCTTTCGAGCGCAGCATAATAAGCGATGAGTTGTGTTGGTACAACCATCACAAGGGGTGTTAAAAGCGGATGAACATCTTTTAAGATAACTTCATCTCCCTCTATTTTGCATAATTCAGTGACAATTTTAAATGTCTTGGCACCTCTTGCTTGAACTTCTTTTAAGTTTGAACGGGTATTCATGTTAATCTTAGGATCTGAGATGAGCGCAACAACAGGTGTTCCTTCTTCAATTAAAGCAATGGTACCATGTTTAAGTTCACCAGCAGCAAACCCTTCAGTTTGAATATAAGAGATTTCTTTAAGCTTTAGAGCAGCTTCGAGCGATACAAAGTAATCGAGTCCTCTTCCAATGAAAAACGCGTTTCTACGGGTTAAATAATACCTAACAAGAGATCTCATATTCTCGTTAGCAAGAAAATCTTCGATTGAAGATGCTGCAGTTGATAATTCATGACGAAGATCAAATGATTTACTTGAAAGTTCATATGCAAGAATTGATAAGACCGCTACTTGTGCAACATAAGCTTTTGTCGATGCAACTGCAATCTCAGGGCCAGCATAGAGTTCTAGAAAATAATTAGCTTCACGAGCGAGTGTTGATGTTGGGACATTGGTTATCGTAAGTATTTGATAACCACGATCCTTTAAATCAACTAAACAAGCACGAAGATCTGCAGTCTCACCTGATTGTGTCACTAAAATAAAGACTGGTTTTTCTGATAAAAGCGGCTTTTGATATGCAAACTCAGATGCGATATGAACCTCAACTGGTTTTTTAATGAGTCGTTCAAAGAGTTGTTTACCAATCAGTCCAGCATGCATTGAAGTTCCAGCAGCCAGTATATAAATACGGTCTGATTCATTAAGCATATTTAAGATTTCAGGTTTAATAAGTGCACGTTCTTTATCGTAGTAATTTGTTAATATACGTCTGATGACAGAAGGCTGCTCATGAATTTCTTTTAACATGTAATGCGCATAATCACCCTTAGTCGTATCTGCATCATCCATTTCAATTTTTTTCATATGAAGTTCTAGAGGTTGATGATCAAGGTTAAAAAGACGTATATCGTTTGGTCTTGCGACGATAAACGTTTTATCATCTAAAGCATGATACGTTTCACTATAGCCAATTAATGCCATAAGATCAGATGCTATGGTAATTCCATCTTCACCAAAACCAGCAATGAGTGGACTCTTATATTTAGCTGCGTAAATCTTTTCAGGATCATTTGCATCCAAGACTAAAAGTGCATAAGATCCATGAAGCAATTTTAAGGTTGTTGTAATTGCATTTTCAACGTGAAGTGTTTGAGAAAAAGTCTCAATCAGTTGCGCGATGACCTCAGTATCTGTTTCACTTTGAAATACACGATTTTTTAAATACTGAT
>JAEWVV010000208.1 GCA_023458995.1 Bacillota bacterium | reverse complement strand
AATTCAAATAATCAAATGAGGGTGTAGCTACCTCTTGTTGGTTCATAAACACATTTAGGCTTCTATGTGAGGTCTTTTACTATTTAAGCCCATTAATCGCTTGACTTATTATAGTAAGTCTCCTTTAAGTTGTCTTTAATTTTTTCATTAGGTATTTTGACATCATTATTGACGAGAATGCGATTGTAGCTGCCTTAAGGGGCAATAAGTTCATTTCAACGGGTTCAAAAATAGATGTTGTGTTGTCTTTCTGTTCAAGTTCAAGCATTGAAGCTTTGAGTGCGTTTTCCAAAAATGTGATAAATTCATCGAATGCTTTCACCTTACCAAGTGTTTTGGTTAAGTGTTTGATTCCTTCACTTACATCATTCAGATTAGATACTTGTTTTAATACGGTAATGGTAATGATAAATGCGATATGTTCTTTATAGTATTTTTTCTTGATGGGTGCAGGCATAATTTGAATTTTGACATAATTATTAATCATCGACGAAGTCACGACTTTATCTTTGGAATCGCCTTGATGAATAAAGATTACACCAATCTCTTCATTGACATATTCGAGTACTTGATCTAGATAGAGTGCGAGATCAGGTAATTCATGCCACCTCGGAAGGTGAATCTCTTCAATTCGTTTAATCCAATCTTTGATTTCTGTATTCATAAATGCTCCCATCTAGTTTACTACTCTAGATTATCACGTTAAACAAATAAGTCAACGTAAATGACTTGTTTTGTGAAAAAATACATATTTCTTAATTCTTCTTTAACATAAAGTTTATGTCTTTAATGACAAAGTCAATATTTCATTACCGATTAGGTATAACCTATGTTAAAATAAGTGTACTTGCAGTTTATTACATAAGAACATAATTAGGAGACATTTTAATGAGAAGACTTAGATTTTTATTTGTATTTTTCATTCTGTTTGGTCTTATTTCATGTCAAACAGATCAAGATATTTTTCAGGTTATTGAAAAAGACTTGGTTCTTGATTTAAGTGCTAACGATACTTTAAATTCCGTAACAAAAGATATTAATTTACCTTTTTATGGTCAAGATATCAAAGATTTATCCATTGAATGGCAGTCCAGTGATCAAACACATGCACGTATTGAAGATGGCAAAATAATCATTACACGTCCAATACTTATGGATGCAAATGTAACCATTACTGCTTTAGTTACATATAAAAAAGATGTAAAAAATTTTGAATTTGATCTTGTAGTAAAAAAAGTAGAAGATTTAGTCACTACACATTTAGTTACCATCTATGATGGGGAAACAAATGAAGTATTTACAATCAATCACAATGCTAACTTTAATGAAGACCATCCAGTTAAAGAAGGTTATACATTTGGTGGCTATTATACCGACCAATCATTTGAAAATGCATGGGTCAATACGCCGATCACATCTGATTTAACGCTTTATATCAAATGGGTTGAAGGTGTTAATTTAGATTTAATTGCACCTGAGATAATTGGTGCAAGAGATATCTACTATACGATTGGTGATACCATTGATTACTTATACGGAATTCAAGCGGTTGACAATGTCGATCCCAATCCAGTTTTAAGTTTTGATGATAGTCTAATTGAGTTTGATATTCCAGGAACATATATTCTTTATATTATTGCAACCGATGCAAGTAACAATGAAAAAACAGTAGAAGTCAATTTCATTATTGAACAAGAAGAAATGCTAGCTTCCTATAAGGAAACATTTGATAATATTCCAGATACAGGTTCTTCTTATACCAATGGAACGTTTACAGGTGTAGCTGGTATTGTATGGACTTACTCAGGTATGCGTACCGATGAAGTTGTTGATGGAAAGTCATTAACCTTTGGTAGAGGACAAGACTACTCCTTAAAGGCGAATTTTACAGGCGGTGCATCAAAGATTTCTGTTGATTTAAAACATGCATACTCAGGTTCTACAACAAGAAATGTTGGTTTATATATTAATAATGTTCTTGTTCATACATTTGAAGTTATGAGTAGCAAGCTAAATTACGAAGTAAGTGATCTTAATATTTCAGGCAATTTCTCACTTGAACTTAGGAATTTAGGTGGAGAACGTGTAAGTGTTGATAATTTAACGATTTATAACGATCAACTCTCACAAGATGTAAAAGATATCGATTCAGATAGTAAAAACTTCTTTTTACCCACACGAATCATTGAAAATACAGTCATTACACTTTTAACAATAGGTCCAAAAGGTTCTACCATCAGTTATGAGTTTAATAATCTACAAGATCCAAACAATCAATATATCAATTTAAATTCAGGTGAAGTCACTGTCCCAGTTGATGCACAAGTAAGTATTACCCTTAAAGTCATTTTCTCAAAAGGTAGCGATTCAAAGACAATTACGAAAACTATTGTTTTAGGTGAAGGTGAACCCATCACGATTGCTGAAGCTAATCAGCAAATCGGGTCAGTTAAAACAAGAGGTGTACTCACTGGATTTGTTGTTGAAGGATCTTTTATTAGAGGATTTATTCAAGATAATTCAGGAGCGATTGAAGTTAGATTTAACCTAAATCAAGAAAATGAACTTCAAGTCGGTATGGCATATGTGATTAAAGGTAAAGCGAATAAGACAACCTATGCTTATATCGATACCATTACATCTCTTGAACAAAAAGGTGTAGAAACATTTACAGCAGTTTCTGTCCATAAAGACACATTAAATGATTACCTTTCATCATATATCTATTTAGAAGGTATTTTACAGCGTCATTATGCGTCACAAGATGCATATATCTATACTGAAAGTGGAATTGTTTTAGTCGAAGTTAAAGATACTTATAATCCATTTATTAATCAAAAAATAGGTCAAAAGGTAACATTAACTGGACATGTCGTTCTTGTTAATTCGACCTATAAGATTATCGTTACCGATGGTTATGATGTTGAAGTATCTTTATTTAATGAAACATTATTTAAAGCATATCTTTTAGAAGATCTAAATTTAGATGAAGAAATCACTACAGGCTCAGATATTATCTTAAAGACAATATCAACAACATTTAATCTAAGTATCCTATGGTCTTCATCCAATCAATCTGTTTTATCTTCATCTGGTAAAGTAACAACACCATCAGAAAACACAGATGTAACACTTACCTATATCGCATCTTTAGGTTCTGAACTTATTTATACAGGAACGATTGGAGTTACCGTAACATCAGGATTTAATGTCTCTGGCTATTATCAAGATGCAAGCGGAAAACAAGGTACAGCACTACTTGCTGAGTTAACACGCATTATTTCAAGAAATTACAATGGTATCTCTTATAAGTCAACCAATCGTGTGTTAGAAGTAGCAGATAAGCATCCCAGTGGGAACGGCTATTTAGGTATCTATGATCACGTATCGATTACAAGTTATAATAAAGAACATGTTTGGCCACAATCATCATTTTCTGAAGCATCGCCTTATGTATCGGATATGCATCATTTAAGAATCTCAAACAGCAATACCAATAGCACAAGAAGCAATTATTACTTTAATAATCCTTTGAATAATACGACAAAATGGGAAGTAGGATCTAGTCGATTCTTCCCTGGGGATTTAGATAAAGGTGATGTTGCTAGAATGCTGATGTATATGGCAGTACGCTACCGAAACGATAATTTCAAATTAATCGTCGCACAATCAGGTAGAACATCAAATGATCCAAAACGTACCATGGGTAATTTAGCAGTGCTTTATCAATGGCATTTAGATGATCCCGTCGATGATTTTGAAAGAAATCGTAACCAAGTGATTTATGAAACACAGAATAACCGTAATCCATTTATTGATCATCCAGAATTTTTCCAAGGTATTTGGCAAATATTCATGGATGAAGATCAAAATAAAAAAGCAAGTAGTGCACCAGTGGATGTAGAACTTACTTCTAGTTTTGAATTTGAACTTGATTTTGTAGTGGTTGCAACGATCCCTGAGTCTAGGTTAACTGAAAAACGTTATTTCGCATAAAAAAATAAGGGGCTGTAACGAAATAAAATAGTTTCAGCCCTGATAACAAAAAAGCCACTCTGGAAGCCAGGGTGGTTTTTTGGTATAATTGAAGTATGACTAGTACACAATTAAACCAAGTCTATTTTAACC
>JAEWVV010000207.1 GCA_023458995.1 Bacillota bacterium | reverse complement strand
ATCTTAGCTCCATTGATTAAGCAACTAGAATTTTTAGGTGATATCTTTGAAATGATTTCACCGCTCATAGAAATTGTTGGTAATGTTTTACAAGCCATACTTGTACCTGCATTTAAAGCATTAGAATTCATATTGAATCCAATTTTAAAGATACTAGAAACGATTATCGGTTTCTTCACAAAGATATTTGATTTTGCAGGTAGTGTTGGTGATGTTGTTGGTGGTGTCTTAGGCGGTATTGGTGATACGATTGGAAATGTTGTCGGTGGTATTGGTAATTTTATTGGAGATGTAGCAGGAAAAGTTGGTAATTTTGTAGGTGGCGTAGCAGACAAAGTCACAGGTATTGCTTCAAATGTTGTTGATACGGTATCAAACTTTGCAGGTGGTGCAGTTAAAGGCGTCACAGATGTTGCAAACAATATCGTCGATGGGGTTTCTAACTTTGCTAATAACACCAAAGAAAAGGTCGGTGGCATATTCGGTAAGGTTGGCGGTTGGTTCAGTGATACATTTAATCTGAAAAAGACTTCGAATACAAGTAATCAAACGTCCAATAAGAACACAACCAATAATGCAATCACCATCAATACATCATCATCCACATTCGATATTGATTCAATCAACAGAGCGTTAGGTGGTAAGTTTATATGACAAGAAGATTTTACTTAGAGAATGAACATGGCCAACAATTCCATTTTAAGTATCACAGTGGTGTCTTACTATCGAATGTTATAGGATTAGGTTTTCAACTCAATATGACGTACTTGAAATATGGCCATATCCATAAAACAGTCAAAAGAGAAACGCCTTTATCAGAAATAAGTGGACTACTCAATTTCATGGATGGGTATCAAGGTTATCAACGATTTATCGACTACTTAAATCAAGGTCGAGATAATTTGAAACTATACTATGTTTCCAATGACATAAAGTATGTTCACGTTGACGTGGTTTCATTAAGTAAAGCAGAGATAAAAGCTGGATTACTAAGCTGTGAAATCACATTGAATAAGAAGAGTTATTGGATTAAAGAAAGACAAATCATCATTGATATAACTGAAGTTCTTGATGGCAAGGTTTATCCTTATCCATATGCTTACACGTATCAGATTACACAAGAAGGACAAACCACGATTGATGTGGGTGGTTCATTTAATGCAAATGTGATTATTGAAATGGAAGGGTCAGTCGATCATCCAGAGATCAATGTGATCCAAAATGGGACACTAGTCTCAAGTCTAAGACTGAACTTAGTTGAAGAAGATATCAAAATACAAATATCATCCGTAGCTGACAATAAGTATTTGAAGATGATTAAGAATGACATTGAAACAGATATCTATGCATATCAGGATTTTGAGAAGGATAATTTTATCGAATTAAAACCAGGTAGAAATACATTAGAGTTTAAATCTGGTGTGATGGAAGATACGTTATGTAAAGTTCATATCTTTGAATACCATCTGGGGTGATACTTATGGACTTAATTATATTAGATCACTTGGATTTCACATATAAAGATCATGCTTATATAGGTGATGAGTTTGAAATTATACATGACATCGTCATTACGCAAAAATCACATTTCAAGATAAACAAAAGCAAGCTTAATGTTGCAGTTGGCGATTATGTTTATGTGAAAGAAGATAATGGCTACTTTGGTATTGTAGAAAATATCGAAGATGAAAAAACGCATCTTGTTATTGCCAGTGTTGATTTTAAAGAGTTATTTAAAGTTGAAGTGTTAGTCGAAAGTTTCAATGGTAATGTGGCAACATATATCGAAGAAATTATTAGAAAAACATTTCTTCAAAATAGTGATATCAAGCAAAACTTAAACTACCTAAGCATCAGTGTGGAAACATCGAAGCTTGGTAGTTTTGTTTTTGATGCTGATAAAGTCATGACAATTTATGAATTATTGGAACTGGCTAACCGGATGTATGGTGTTTATATCAAACATGAAGTGGTATTTAACACTGGTAGCTTTAGTGGTATTTTAATAAGAATCGTTAATGTGACAAGAGGCTTAAAAATAAAAGCAGATAGCCTTATCTTAGAGGACTTAATCATCAATGATTCGAGCAAAGAAAGCACGAATAAAGCCATCTATTATCCAAAGACAAGTAACTTATTTTTTAAGGATACGGTTATATATTACCTATTAACCGATGGCACTATAACAAAAGATAATACAAGTAATCTAAGATATCCAAAAGTCATATCAAAAGTTGAAACATATTCAGATAATGATTACTTAGATTTGGATACGAAAGTACGCTCAGTTCTCAGTATTGATAAAACAGATCATCAAATTAGTTTTATGATCCAAAAAAAGAATCACTCATTAGATATCTTAAGAACATTAGATATTGGTGATTTTGTTGAATTTATTCATAAGGGCAAACGCTATGATTCATTGGTTACGGGTATTAAGTATGTGAACACTTTTGAAGTAGCAACCATCACACTTGGTGAGTATCGTTTGAAACTAACTGAGAAAATTCAAATATTAAGTAAGAACGTAAATAGTAAGGTCGGAAATGTCACAGTCAATAATAGTGGTTATTCTGATTTAGATGGAGGAGAGTTTTAATGGGAATACAAAAAATAACCTTTGATGGTTCAAGCGTCACATCAAAACATGATGCAGATTTAAATGACTTCATATTTTCAGTTGGAACAGGAGTGCTTTTAGGTAGTAGAGGTAGCGTATTTTATACTCTTGCCAATAATACTATCACATTTGAGGATGGCTATGTCATGGTTCAAGGTAGGTTAATCTATATCGAAAATAATACGCAAGTCGTCGTTACACCAAATGCAAATCAATTAGGATATGTCGTTTTAAATGTCGATTTAACAAGTAATGAGGTAACAATCTATACCAAAGAACAAGCATCGACTTATCCTAATTTAGTTCAGAATGACTTAAGTAGTGGTCAAGGTCAATATGAATTTGCACTATGTGCATACACTAAGACAACAACATCGGTCACTTTAAACAATACATTTAGTAGACAAACTTTATTGAATGCTGATAGTCTTGTCTATAATCTTGAGCAGAAAATCAGGAATCAAACGACACCAACTGTTCACACTCCAACATATATTTCTCAAGGTGTTTATCGAATAAGTAATTATTATTCAAATGACTTAATGAGAGCATTCATCATGATTGTTTTAAGCAATGGAGCAATTGTAAACCTACCAGGACCATTGATTTTTGAAATCATTGGATCGAGTACTTCGGTAGCATACACATACAATGGTATTACATATTCGATGTTTGTTTCATATCAAAATGGCAATACAACTTTTACATGTGGCTCAACGACTCACACAATCAATCGAGTCATTATATATCGTTTTTAAGGAGGAAATAAAAAATGGCAGTTATACAAATTAAAAGAAGAACGTCTGCTGGCACAGGACCTATTGTGGGAACAGCAGGTACGATTAAAGCCGGTGAACCTTTAATCGATTTAAATGGGACGAATCTCTATATATCAAAAGCTGATAAAACTGGTTCAAGTGCAAATCCATTAACGAGTAATGACTATATTGAGTTTGCAAGTAAAGCAAATGCTGAAGCTACGATGGATTCAAAGATTAGTGCACTTGGACTTGGAACAGCTTCCAAAAAGAATACTGGTACAACCAACGGTACAGTACCTTTAATTGGTGCAGATGGAAAACTTCCAACATCGATTATCCCAGCTGTAAGCCCTGTAACAAGTGTTAACTCTAAAACAGGTGCAGTGGTTATCACATTAGCTGAATTAGGTGGAGTTGCAACATCTACTTATAATGCACACGTATCAAGTAATCTTCACTTAACTGATGACCAAAGAACAAAGATTGCTAATGTCAAAAATGTTGCCTTGATGCAAGGTGTAGGTGCTAAGTTCGATACGACAAAGGCATCATTCGATGCATCAGTTCTTGATAATGGATTAGTACTCCATAGTATTCAGGATACAAACTATAATCCAGTTAAAACTTTTTATTACATCGGTATAGATAAAACAAAAGTACTAACACCAACATCCATCATTGATGGTGGGACTTACTAATGGCAATCATCAGAGTTAAAAGAGGCACATCGGTTCCAACCACAAGCCATTTGACTCAAGTTGGTGAGCTGGGTTTCGATACAACAAATAATGAATTATATATTAGAGGTAACAGTAGTGTTATTAAAATAGGTGGTGGATTCTCATTGCTATATGAGGGCAATCTTTCGATACCTACGACCATTACAGCTAATAACATTACGCTCAATAGATCCATTAATTTATATGATAAGATCCTAGCGTTTGAGGTTAGAGCAGTTACAGCCACAGATTCTTATGAAACACATATTGTTTACGGTAGGATGGGTACGAATAGCACAACATCAGCAAGTCCAACATACGATAGACTTTATTCATGGACTACCTTCGATGGCCAATATTTCAAAACACATTCATTCAAAGCATATGTTTCAAACTCAATCTCAAATACGATGACGATTGGATATTTAAGACATTTGATTGGAAACTTTAGTGGCACATCAATCGCATGGACTACGAACACATCAACAACTGTTTACTTAGAACGTATTTGGTTGGTTAACTAGTATGGCTTATACATTAACCATCCATAGTATAAGTCCTACAAGTGCTGCAAACACAGGGAATGTCGGATTAGTCATCAATTTTACTTTATCAGGCAGTGGGTTTTCACTTCCTGGTTTTTCTTTAAGTCTGTATGATGCACTAACAGGTGGAACACTTGTAAAGTCTTTATACTATGACGATATAAATGATTTACAAAGTGGCATGGCTAATACTGTTTCATTTTCAGGGGTTAGCCCAGGAACGTATTATGTTGAAGTGTTCTTTAAA
The DNA here is from genome assembly GCA_023458995.1 of Bacillota bacterium. GTDB lineage: Bacteria > Bacillota_I > Bacilli_A > Acholeplasmatales > Acholeplasmataceae > Peloplasma. The sequence continues at coordinate 341 of JAEWVV010000207.1, read as the reverse complement.
GCCCCAGGATCAACAAGAAGAACTATCACTATCACTGGTTCATCTGGTGCTACTGAACTGATTACATTAAATGGAAGTAAAGTCACATCAAACTCGCTAAATGGGAGTCAAATTACAAGTGAAACAGTCAATGGAGTCAAAGTATATGGCTCTTAATAAGAGGAGGAATTAAAATGGCAATAATTAAAAACTTACAATCAAGGGTAGGTGTTGATGTTAGTTATCACCGTATCATCGGTATCAACATTAATTATCGAAGTAGAAAGATTATACTTTGTGTCGCATCCTACATTTCAAAGGATAAAAGATTTGATAATTGTGAGCCTTTAGAAGTCGTCGAT
>JAEWVV010000206.1 GCA_023458995.1 Bacillota bacterium | reverse complement strand
GTCCTGGCCAGTAGCAATTCATGAGTTTTTGAGCATTTTCTGGAATCTCTTGAACAACCGTTAAAACATCGGATTTTTCAGCCAGATGAACGATTAAAGGATTATCTTGTGGTCTACCTTTTGCGATAAATATCTTTTTAACAGCTTCTTCGTTTGTTGCATCTGCACCAATTCCATAGACAGTCTCCGTAGGAAATACGATAAGACCACCTTCTTTGATGATGGTTTTAATCTCTTTTTTAATGTTTTCTTTTTGGATATCAGCGCTTAAAATAATATGCATGGTTAGACCTCAATTATGAATGTAGTAGGAAAGATAGGGTTTTAATTTTGATGTTATATGATTAAACATCTCGATTTTTTGATTTGGTGTTAAATGTGATGTATAGGGATCTCTTAATAAAGCTTCTTTTGCATAACTTAAATCTCTATGATCAAACGCCTTTAATAAGAGTTCATGAATATAAATATGTGGTAACGTTAAATCTAAAGGTTTTGCTGGCATCATTCCGCTATAGATCGGCCGAACTTGATTTTTTCTAAATAAAGCATTTGTTTCAACAACATAATTCAAAGGTAGATTTTCAATTTGGCCGTGGTTGATGATATTCACGTTGGTGATAAGCTCAGTCATACCAAGTAATGCTTTCATTTGAAGGACACCTTCTTCACCTGACGGTGTAAGTGTCACAGGGATTTCTCTTTTGATCATAGCTTCTGCAGATTCATTTGCTTTCTTTTTTTCATTGATTCTATAATCAACAGGTGTTAGATGAAAGTTCCATGATTCAACCATAATTGGATCTTTGACATAATCATTTTGGTGTAAAAACTCAACAAGGTGACGATCACCTGCAGCTGCAATCACACCATATTTCAAGTAAAGATCAAATTTAACTTTTTCTGTACTACCAAAAGGACCTCTTTTGGTCCATGTATCAAAATCAATACCATTTACATGATATTTTCTTGCGAAGTTATCATAGATAGGGAGTAAATCAATATCTTTGTAGTAAGCTTGATTAATCCATGTGAAGTGATTGATACCCAAGGGATTAATCATGATTTCTTCTCTTTTGGTATCAATACCTTTTGATTCTTTAAGTGCTCTTCTTAAGATATCTTGAACATGAAAAACCTCATGACAGTTTCCATAAGCTTTAATCTTAGGAAATACGTGATAAAGCATTTGAACACACATCGTCATCGGATTTGAAAAATTAATCACCCATGCATTTGGGCATACTTTTTCAATCGCTTTTGCAAATGTTTCATAGATTGGCATCATGATGAGCGAACGAAAAATACCAGCTGGACCTGCTGAATCACCAACAGGTTGAAACACATTCCATTTTTCAGGTTCATGAACATAGGTTTTCATTTCATCAAAAGTTGCTGGTAGTATTGAAATTAAAACAAAATCAGCCCCTTCAAGTGAAGCTTCTAATGTTTCAGATACTTCAAAGCGAAAATGACCTTTTGCATCAGGTAGTTTCATCATCATGTTACCGATTAAAGCATTATTAAGAGAAGCTTTTTTGTCGATATCATAAAGTTTAACAATTCCAGATAATTCAGAATCAAGTGCTAAATCACTCATTAATCCTCTAGCCCAAAGTCTTGAACCACCGCCAATATAAGCGATTGTTAAATCTTTCATGAAATCACCTCAGCTAAAAAGCGTTCATAAACATCTTGATGTGTTTTTCCAATATTTGTTGGTTTTAAATCTTGATTAAGCCAAATTAATTCTGTATGACCTTCATGGATCAGTTCATGATTAAGATCATAGAGTTTGTACTCAAAAAATAAACGAACTTTAGTGACTCTAACAAGTTTCGTTTCTAGATGATATTTATGACCAAATAAAGTTGGCTTGATATAGTGACTTGAAAGATTAAAAAGGGCAAGACGAATCCCCTTTTCTTCAACGACATGAAAGGGAATTCCAATATCTTCACAAAACTTAACGCGACCCATTTCATACCAAATCGGATAGACGGAATGATGAATTATTCCCATCTGATCTGTTTCTTGATAGCGAGGTTCAATTTGAATCGTTGAAATCATAAAAAACACCTCCAACTATTCTTCATTATACCATGATATTTGGATAGCATTTATGCTATAATGAGAATAAATCATTAGAAAGTTGGTAACTACATGAATCAAAATCTCAGTCATCTCGCTAAACATCTTAAAACAGTTAATTACAAAAACAAACGCATGATCGTCGGCTTTGATGGATTTATTGATGAAATCGTCCATGCAGTTGATAAAAGAATGGATAGCCAAACATTCACCCGTATTGACACCATGGTTCAATTTGCAAAACGCATTGAAAAAGCTGCTGGATTATCGACAAATATTGAACTATATCCAGTGATTGAAAAGATTGGTGGTAACGGTCCAATCATGGCAAATGCTCTATCACAACATGATACGAAGATTACGTATATCGGTGCTCTGGGATACCCAACAATTAACCCTGTTTTCCGTGGAATGCCCAAGAACTGTGAACTTATTTCAATGGCTCAAGCAGCACATACCGATGCTTTAGAATTCTTAGATGGTAAACTCATGCTCGGTAAAATGAGCAGTTTAAACGATGTCAATTTTGAAAACTTAATTAAATCTGTTGGAAAAGAAAAGTTTGTCTCTATGCTTGATGAAATTGATTTATTAGCAACCGTCAACTGGTCCATGTTACCTCATATGACAGACATTTGGCAACAAATCCATGATGAGATTCTTCCACTCCTTAAGAAAAGAGTGAATAAACCTATTTTCTTTGTTGATTTAGCAGATCCAGAAAAAAGAGAACCTCAAGAGATCAAACGTGCACTTGATTTACTTAAATCATATAATGATTCATTCAATGTCGTATTAGGTCTTAATAAAAAAGAAGCGTTTGATATTGCTTCTATCTTAAAACTTGTTGGTGAAAATGCATCACTTCAAGAAGTAAACCAAAAACTCTATGATTATTTAGGCATTTACAGTGTTGTGATCCATCCAGTTGATCAATCCTGTACAGTCATTAACCATACGTATTACCATGACTTTGGTCCTGTAGCTAAAAAGCCAAAGCTAACCACAGGTGCTGGCGATAACTTCAATGCAGGTTTCGTCTTTGGTTTAATCATTGGATTAAATCCTGATGATGCACTTCGTTTAGGTATGGCAACATCTGGTTTCTACGTCAGACAAGCAAAAAGTCCCACATTTGTGGAACTCATTAGTTTTGTTGAAGATTGGTCAAAAGGACTTGCTGACTAAAATAAATGATTTTCTATTTCAGATAAACCAAGAGGACTCAATTGATAGAGTCCTTTTTCATTTTTAAGGAACCAACCATCATAATTATTTCTTAAAATATCTGCTGATTTTTCGATACGTGTATATTCTTTAATGAGTTTTAAAGGTGCTTCTTTTAATGTGTGTAGTGCTTTTGCGATTTCAACAACTTTTTCACGGTACGCAGTCATTTTCTTCTCTTTTGTGCCACCTAATGTTTGGTATTGGTCTCTTGCATCAAATTCTTTCATCATGACGCGTTTTTTTGCAGATGAATGTCTTGTTGTTTGAACCTCTTCTTCATTTGGTTCTAAAAGAATCGTTGCTTTATCAAGTGTTACTTCCATAAGACCTAATCCAAGTTTTTTTAGTAAAACCATAAACTGAGCATTATTTTTTTGATGAGTAGATCGAATATTTTTTGGGACACCAATATAAACATTTGGCGTCACTTTTTTTCTTTCAAGTGCTTGATAGATCAGTTTTAATGTAATTTGTAGTTTAAGTTCGACAATAATTATTTCTTTTTCTTTAACTGCAAACACATCAGCTGCTAAAATTTCACCTTGAACATCATAACCCATATTTAATAGTAGGGTTCTCACAGGTTTAAATAGATCTGTTTCCTTCATGACTTATAACTTTCTACAAGATGATTGATGTCTTGTTCTCTTTTTCTATTTTTCCAATTGATCGATGTCATTAAACCAACCTTGCCACCTTTTTCTTCGATGAGTTTCTTCATTTGTTTTAATGTTTGATTACCACCCATCCAAGCAAAAGGAAAAAAGTGAGTGACAAAAAGATTGACTTGCTTATTTGAAAAATCTGTTTGTTTAATATAAGTTTTCATCACATTGGATAGCATAAAACCATGAACAGGAGAACCTATGATAATATGTTCGTAGTTTTTTATATCTGGAATATTTTTTAGTTCCGGATGCTCTAGATTAGGATTATCGATCATCGGTACAACTTCAAGGAGAATAGCGTCTTCATTAACTAAGTGGTTAGCAACATGACGTGTGTTACCTGTTTTTGAATAGATTACGATTGCTTTCAAATGGATCACCTACTTATTTATTTTTCTTCGTTTAATCATTTTTTGAATTTCAACTAAGCCAACAGGAAATATAACTAGTCCAAAAATAATGAGCCATTCAACTAAATTAGGCATTGTAAGACCAAAGATTGTTCTTGTTTGAGGGATTAAAATAACGAACAACTGCAAGCTCATGCTAATTGCAAACGCGATAAGCATCGCTTTATTTGGTTTCATCTGGAAGATCGAACTTGTTTCACTTCTTACATTAAAAGCATGGAAGAGTTGTGACATTGCAAGAACCATAAATGTCATTGTTTGTGAAAGTACAATCGATTCTCCTGATGATTTACCCATGAACCAACCAATCGTATAAGCACTAAAGGATAAAACACCTAAAAGGATTCCTCTTTTAACGATACTTGATCCAAATCCATCAGCGAATAATGATTTTTTAGGATCTCTTGGTTTTTCCTTCATGACACCTAACTCTTTGGGCTCAAGACCCAAAGCAATCGCCATAATCGAATCTGTGACAAGATTAATCCATAAAATTTGAACAGCTGTCAATGTTGTTACACGTCCACTGAAGATAAGAATACCTAGACTTGTTCCTAAGAATATCGTCAAGATTTCTCCAATATTACATGAGAGAAGATAATGAATTGCTTTTTTAATGTTTGCATAGATAGCTCTACCCTCACCAACAGCATTCACAATCGTTGCAAAGTTATCATCGGTTAGAACCATGTCAGCTGCTCCTTTAGCAACTTCAGTTCCTGTGATACCCATTGCGATACCAATATCAGCTTTTTTAATCGAAGGCGCATCATTGACCCCATCACCTGTCATTGCAACCACTTGATCACGTTTACGCCAAAAATCAACAATACGAACTTTATTTTCTGGACTTACACGTGCATAAACACGAATATCTTCTAACTTAGAATCAAATTCTAAATCATCCATGCGGTCAAGTTCTTGACCGGTAATTGCTAAGCTACCTGGTTTTAAAATGTTTAATTCTTTAGCGATAGCCATCGCAGTACGAATATGGTCACCAGTAATCATAATGGTCTTAATACCTGCTTCATCACAAAGCTTAATACTATCTTTAACTTCAGGACGGGCAGGATCAATCATACCAACCAAACCTAGGAGTGTTACATTTTCTTCAAGATCCTTGAATGAAAGTGTTTTAATATCAACGTTTTCATCAATCTTTTTATAAGCGACCGCAAGAACACGAAGTGCTTGTTCAGCCATGTCTTGGTTTGCTTTTTTGAAATCTTCAAGTTTTTCAATCGAAGATGCATCAATTGATGTTGTACGATCAAAAATGATATCTGGAGCACCTTTGATAATCGCAATCGTTTCACCGTTAATCTTATGAACGGTTGTCATCATCTTACGAATGGAATCAAATGGAAGTTCATGAATACGCACATATGTATGTAACATATCATAAGCATCTTCTTTTATGTTTTGTGCAAGATCGATCAGTGCAATTTCAGTTGGATCACCAATTTTAATAAGCATTGATTCTTTTTTTTGTAGTTTCGTATCGTTACAAAGTGTGCCATAAAGCGCTATACGTTTGACTGTATCATGATTTTTATAATTCTCATTAATTTCGTGAATACCATCTTTTGTATAGACTTTAGTAATTGTCATGACGTTTTGAGTAAGTGTACCTGTCTTATCTGAGCAGATAATACCCGTTGAACCTAATGTTTCAACTGCGGGTAATGTACGTACAATCGCATTTTTCTTTACTAAGTTTTGCATACCTAATGCGAGAACAATGGTAATAATTGCGGGTAATCCTTCAGGGATTGCAGCAACAGCAAGTGCGATGGCTGTCATAAATGCTTCTTTCCAAACATCAACTGAAACTGATGCATCAACAATGTATGCTTCGACAATGGAGATTATAAAGATGAATGCAGTAATCGAAAGTGCAATCAGTGCTAAAATTTTTCCTAAGTGTGCCATACTTTTTTGAAGCGGAGTTAATTCCTCTTTCGTTTCTGAAATCATGGATGCGATATGTCCAAGTTCTGTATGCATACCTGTAGAAACAATCACAGCACGACCTCTACCATAGGTTACAACAGTTCCCATATAACCCATATTGATTCTATCACCTAGAGGTAGATTATCATCAACTAATTCTTTTGAGATTTTTTCAATTGGTACCGCTTCACCTGTTAGTGCTGATTCATCACATTTTAAATTAACAGATTCTAAAATACGGCAATCTGCAGGAACATAGTCACCTGCATCTAGGATGACAACGTCACCTTTGACGAGATCTTTCACATCAATCAAACGATCAATACCATCTCTTCTAACCTTGGCATGTGGACTAGACATCGCTTTGATCGACTCAAGCGCTTTTTCTGCTTTAGCTTCTTGTGCTAAACCTAATAAAGCATTAATTAAGACAATACCGATAATTAAAAAACCTTCAACATAATCACTTGTAACAAAAGATAAAATACTTGCTCCAATGAGCACGATAATCATGAAATCAAGAATCTGATCAAGAAAACGCATCAAAAGCGATCTCTTTTTCGGTTCGTCAAGTTGATTTTTGCCATTTTCCTTTAATCTAAGTTCTGCTTCATGTTCAGATAATCCAACATCAAGATGTGTAGATAACTGTTCTTCAAGTAGTTCATTTGACCATTGATATGCTAGTTTGCTCATGTATTGACCTCTTCTTTTATATAAAAATAAAAACCTTTCTGGCATTAGCCTGAAAGGTCTCGTTACAAGGTGTGCTTGGAATTAGCCGGGCATATATACCGTGATGACGACCAACTCAGGAAAACTACTCCCCTTTTCTAAAATAATATTAACATATTTATCGTTTGATAACAAGGGTTTAGTTGTCAATCATTCATGGATTGGATAATTGCTTTAGCAGCTTTTCTTCCTGCTTCCATCGCAAGAATAACGGTTGCAGATCCGGTGACTGTATCACCACCAGCGTATACTTTTGGTATGCTTGTTTCATTGGTGTTTTGATCTACGATGATACAACCCTCTTT
>JAEWVV010000205.1 GCA_023458995.1 Bacillota bacterium | reverse complement strand
CAATGACTTCGAGCCCTTTATTCATCATCGTTGCTGAATCAACTGTAATTTTAGCCCCCATTGACCAGTTGGGATGTTTTAATGCATCTTGGACTGTCACATGTTCTAACTGATCTCGGGTTAAATCTCTAAAACTTCCGCCACTTGCTGTAATGACCATTTTTTTGATATCACCCTGTGATTCACCACGAATCACTTGCCAAAGTGCTGAATGTTCACTATCAATTGGATAAAGTTTAACACCATGCTTTTTGACTAATGCGTTAATAATGTCTCCAGCCATAACTAATGTTTCTTTATTAGCTAATGCAATATCCTTTTTTGATTCAATGGCTAATACTGTAGGAATTAATCCTGCAGATCCTGAAAGAGCATTAACAAAAAGTCCTTGTTTGGGATAGGATGCTATTTGTTTTAATCCTTCATCTCCATATACAAAGGTTATATGTGGATATTTTTCTTGATAAAATTTTATTTTATCATTTGTGCGCAAGGATGCAATCTCTATCTTATATGTATTTAAAATGTCTTCATTGATCTGGTCATTGCTACCAAGTGATACACCAACAATATGGAATTGATTAGGATTATCTTTGATGACATCAAGTGTTTGCAATCCAATAGAGCCTGCAGCACCTAAAATATAAATATGTTTCATACGATAATTGCTGGAAAGATACGATAGATTAATAAGAAGACTGATGTTAAAAACATAGCAACGAATAAGACAGAGTCAAAACGGTCTAAGAGTCCACCATGTCCTGGTAATATCGTACCGAAATCTTTAATGTTATATGTTCTTTTTAAACGTGAAGCAACTAAATCACCAATTTGAGCGAAAATGCTTCCTAAGAAAGTAACAGGGACAATAATTAATGCTTGAACCCATAATGAATAGTTTTCACCTAGGGATGAGAAGTTATCAAGTAGCGTTAGTTCACCTGTTTTATTGAGTAGATCACCAATCCATGTTCCAGGATAGAAGACATAACCATAAAATAAGGCAAACGCTGATGCAATGACTGTTGCTAAAATCGTACCAGCTATTGCACCTTCCCATGATTTTTTAGGTGATATGTGAGGAACCATTTTATGTTTACCAAATTTTACACCAAAGAGATATGCAAAAATATCTGTTGCGGATGTAATAATGAAAAGGTAAACAATAAACCGTACCCCTAGAAAACGTAAGATAACAATGGATGCTGCGCCTAAACCGACATAGTTCACGATGGTTAGTGCTTTACCAGCATCTTCACCATTAAAATCACGGAATAAGACTAAGAAACTTAATAATACAAGTGTGATCAATGGAATGGTAATACTTAAAGCACCATTAGCTTCTAAAGGATTATGATTGCCACTGCCTAATACACCACCCACTGAAAAGAATGTTGCAAGTGCGAGTAAAGAAATACCAATCTTTGGTAATTTCTGGAATTTCTTCTTACTTTCATACATCCGTATGAGTTCATGTGATGCAATTAATACGAAAAGTGACATAACGACTTGGAAAAGCTCAAGAAAAATCTCTATACTGACGATAGGGATGAGTACTGCAGCTAATATTAAGCCTGTAATAATACGATCTTTCATCATAAACCTCCAAATCGACGTTGTCTTTTTTGATAATTTTTAAGCGCTTTAACAAGTTGTCTTTCATTAAATGCTGGCCAGTGTACTTTCGCGAAATAAAACTCAGCGTATGCAACTTGCCATAATAAGAAATTGGATAGGCGTTGTTCTCCTGAAGTGCGGATCAGTAAATCAACAGGTTCTTTAACCATGAGTTCATTTTCTAATGACTCTTTTGTTGCTGGTTCTTTTAACTTATTGAATGCCTGAATAAGTTCATCATATGCTCCATAATCAAGACAAATCATAAGTTCAAATCCATCATTATGCTTCGTTTTTTCTTCAAGGTCATTCATCACTTCTAAAAGTTCTGGACTTAAACGGTCTCTTCGTCCAGCAAATGTAATTTTATAATCAATTTCTTTAATTCGATCTTGATTTTCATGATACATTTCGATTGGTTTTGTCATCAGATAATTAACTTCATCTTGAGGCCTTTTCCAATTTTCTGTAGAAAATGCATAAACAGTCATTTTTTTAATGCCATATTTTTTTGCAACCCGCGCCATTGTAAAGAGATTTCTTCCACCCATGTAATGACCAAAAGAGCGAGGTTGTCCCAGCTTTTTAGCCCATCGACCGTTGCCATCTAATATGATTGCGATATGTTGTGGTATTTTTGTAAGCTTCATGAACAAAAAGTTCTCTCTTTCATATCTTTTTTAATACAACTAAACTATTCTACCTTAAATCATTATACATGATTTTTTTATGTGTTGTGCAGTGAAAACACTGTTTTACATATTTCCGCATAAATGAATCTCTATATTCACCGACCAATAAAATAAAAAGAATGCATCCGTTGTTATGGATGCAGTCTTTAAATTTAGATTTTAAGTAAGTCTTCAGACTTAACCTTGATTTCTTCGTCAATTCTTTTAACGAAGTTGTCTGTTAATTCTTGAATATCAGCTAAATATCCTTTTTCATCATCTTCTGGTAATGATAAACGTTTGATGTGTTCGTTTCCATCACGTCTTACGTTACGTACACCTACTTTCGCAGATTCACCCATTTTTTCAACTTCTTTAACAAGTTCTCTACGTCTTTGTTCAGTAAGTGGTGGTAACACCATACGCAATCCAACACCATCATTTTGTGGGTTAATACCAATATCTGAAGCTTGAATTGCATGTTCAATCGCTTTTAATACAGAGCGATCAAAAGGCTTAATATAAAGCTGGTTAGCTTCAGGAACTGAAATGGCTGCAACCTGTTTTAAAGGTGTTTCAGCACCATAATATTCGATTTGAATGCGATCAAGTATTGCTGGATTAGCTCGTCCTGTTCTGATGGCTGCAAAATCTCTTTTCATGACTTCGATTGTCTTGGTCATGTGGTCTTCGCATTCCATTAAAATTAAATCAGCTTGTTCATGATTCATTTATTTTTCCTCCCATTTGACTAAGGTTCCGATTGGTTCCTGCAAAACGGCTTTCTTCATGTTACCGTAGGTATTCATGTTAAAGACAAGAATGTCAATTTTGTTTTCTCTACAAATGGATGCAGCTGTTTGATCCATAACTGCAAGTTTTTGTTGCAAGACTTGTTCTTGCGATAATTCTGTAAACATGGTTGCATCCTGATGCTTTCTTGGGTCTTTATCATAGACTCCTTCAACACCATTTTTTGCCATGAGAATAATGTCAGCATTGAGTTCTGCAGCACGTAGAGCAGCTGCTGTATCTGTTGAGAAAAACGGAGATCCAGTTCCTCCAGCAAAAATAAGTACTCTTCCCTTCTCAAAATGACGCATTGCACGTCTACGAATGTAGGGCTCTGCAACTGCTGAGATAGGTAGTACAGTCATTACACGTGAGGGAACCATAATTGATTCTAACGCATCTTGAAGTGCTAAACTGTTCATGATTGTACCAAGCATCCCCATATAGTCTGCTTGTGCACGATCCATGCCAAGTTCTTCGCCAATTTTTCCGCGCCAGAGATTTCCAGCACCAACAACAATACCAACTTGAACACCGAGCTCATAAATTTCTTTGATTTCGGTGGCAATACCTTTGACTGTCAACGGATGAATCCCGTAAGTCCCATTTCCTTTTAGTGCTTCACCACTCAACTTTAAAATGACTCTTTGGTACATACGCCACACTCCTCAAAGATTATTTATTTACGAACCTGTGCCATAACTTCTGCTGCGAAATCTTCCTGTTTCTTTTCGATGCCTTCTCCAACTTCAAGACGGATGAAGCTTAAGACTTGGTTCTTGTTATTCTTTAAGTATTCGCTTACTTTGACGTCTGGATCTTTAACGAATCCTTGATCCACTAAGCAAATATCTTGTAAGTATTTATTTAAACGACCGACAACCATTTTATCAACGATGTTTGCTGGTTTACCTTCTTGTAGTGCTTGTTGTGTTAAGACATGTCTTTCATGTTCTAATGTTTCTTGATCAACTTGTGTACGGTCTAAGTAAAGTGGTTTTTGTGCTGCAACATGCATTGCGATATCTTTAGCAACTTCATCATTTGCTGCTGCTAAGACTGCTAAGACTGCAATTCTACCACCCATATGTTTGTAAGCACCAAAACCTTGTTCGTCTTGTTTAGTTACGCGTGATACACGACGTAATGAAATCTTTTCACCGATGGTTGCTGTTGCATCTGCAAGAACGGTTTCAAGTGTTTTTCCATTTACAATAAGTTGTAAAGCTTCTTCATCTGATTTAACATTTGAAGCGACTAATGCATTTCCAACTGTTTCGAGTAAATCGAGGAATTGTGTGTTTTTAGCAACGAAATCTGTTTCAGAGTTAAGTTCAAAGATAACTGCTTCATTACCTGAAGCAACAACAGAGCAGAGACCTTCAGCTGCAATTCTACCAGCTTTTTTAGCTGCTTTTGCAATACCTTTTTCTCTTAGATAATCAATAGCTTGTTCAATATCACCATTGGTATGTTCTAATGCATGTTTGCAATCCATCATACCAGCGCCAGTTTTTTCTCTTAATTCTTTTACCATTTGTGCAGTAATTGCCATGTGTAAATCCTCCTTTAGGTTCACTTCTATTATACGTTATTTTTTAAAAAATAAAGGGGATGGTTTATCCCCTTTATCAGCATTTTTATTTGAGTGCTTCAATGAGTTCTGCTTTTTTAAGGGTTGAAGTACCTGTTAGAC
>JAEWVV010000204.1 GCA_023458995.1 Bacillota bacterium | reverse complement strand
TATCAGGACTATTCACTTCCGTGATTTCATTGGTATCTTTATTCAAAATGTGGATATGGCTATCCGCATTATGCATGGGATTCCCCATTGCTAAATCGTAATATTTGGTATCATTAATGTAAATTTCAACAACAATCTTTTGTTCAATTAAAAACTCAAGGTTGTTATAAATCGTTGAAACATTATAAAAACCTCTGTGTGCCAGAGCCTTTTGAATTTCTTTAAATGTTAAATGCTGATTTTCCAAAATTTCGATCATTGCTTTACGACTTTTGGTTAAGCGCATTTTATCACTACGAATTTTTTGAAAATAGCGTTCTCTTAACTCCATTTACATCATTCCCTCCGGGATTTTTATACATCCATATGTATTATAGCAGTATTTAGAAATGATTTAAAGTAAAATGCACAGAGGATTTATTGTCTTCACTGTTCCTCTGAACAAAAAATATTATGAACATGATATAATAAAAAGGGTGATGAAATGATAATTGTTTTTGGTGGTTCTTTTAACCCACCCACGAAAGCACATCTTCATATAGTTAAACATCTACAAACATATTTTAACCCTGAAAAAGTGATTGTTGTTCCTGTAGGTGATGACTACAGAAAACCTGAGCTCATCCCTTTTCAAAAAAGAATGGATATGCTAAAACTCGCGTTTAGAGATTTTTCAAATGTCATTCTTTCAGAGATTGAATCTACTAGAGGTTATGAGGGAACGCTTAAAACATTAGATGATTTATCGAAAGATTATCATGATCTTCATTTTGTTATTGGATCAGATAACCTACAAGAACTCACCACCTGGATTCGTTATCAAGAACTTCTTTCTAAATATCCTTTTATCGTGATGAACAGAAAAGGATATGTTACAGAAATTGAAGCAAATGAAATGTATAAAGATTTACCTCATAAATTCATTTTTGTTGATTTTAATGAAGTGATCGCATCATCGATGATTCGAAAAAACAGACTTGAAATGCGCCATTTATTAGATCCAAAAGTTTATCAGTATATTCTTGATCATAAGCTATACGAGGAGAAAAAAGATGTATAAACACGGAATACTCAAAGTTGCAGCAGCAACACCTAAGATTGTTGTGGGTGATATTGAACACAACAAAAAAGAAATTTTATCGTTATTAGATGATACTAAATCGGGTATTGTCGTGTTTCCTGAACTGACCATTACAGGATATACTGCAAGTGATCTCTTCTATCAAGAAGCTTTTATTGATGAAGCAAAAAAAGCTATTTTTGATATTATGCAACAAACAACGTATCAAGGTATCTATATTTTAGGTGCACCTTTAGATTTATATGGTATTTTATATAACTGTGCATTAGTGATTCAACAAAAGAAAGTGTTAGGTGTCGTACCGAAACATTACTTACCTAATTATCATGAGTTTTATGAAAAACGTTGGTTTCATACAGGTTTTAAAACACAGATGAAAAGCATTAAACTCTTTGGTGAAACCGTACCTTTTGGATATCTCATTTTTGAAGATGCAGAAGAAAATATTCGTATAGGTGTTGAGATCTGCCAAGATGTTTGGGCAGCGTATAGTCCAAGTGATGACATGAGCCTAGCTGGAGGTAACCTTTTCTTTAACTTATCAGCTTCACCAGAACGTGTTGGTAAGATTCCTGTTCGAAGACATCTTGTCTTAGATCATTCAAGAAAACAAATGGCAGCTTATATATATACATCAACAGGTCATTTTGAATCATCATCTGAAGTTGTATTTTCAAACCATAAGTTAATCGCATCCCAAGGTGTGCTGCTCGCTGAAGATTACTCTTATCAAATGACTTCATCCGTACTGGTTGCTGATGTTGATATTGCTGCAATCAACTATCAAAAAAGACAGGATTCAACATACAGGGATATGCATATGCAAATCCAAAATAGTTATCAGTTTGTTCCTGTTACATTTAAAGAATCAGAAAACTACGTCTTTGAGAAACCTCTTTCTCAAAAACCATTTATTCCAGATACAAATTTAGAAGAAGAAATTAATTTAGCAAATAGTCTTCAAACATTTGGTTTAGTGAAGCGTATTGAATCACTTCCTCTGTCTTCATCTAAAGTGATTATCGGTATTTCAGGAGGATTAGATTCTGCATTGGCACTTTTAGTAAGCCATCAAGCGATGAAGGTTCTTCATAGAGATCCTAAAGATATTATTGCGGTGACGATGCCAGCAAATGCAACATCCAAAAATTCAAAGAGTATTGCAAAAGAACTTATGCAATACTTAGGAGTGACTGCACTAGAAATTCCCATTTCAAAATCAGTTGATCTCCATTTAAAATCGATTGATCATGAAACCAAAGATGTCACATACGAAAACGCACAAGCACGTATGCGCACATTAATCTTAATGGATTTAGCCAATAAATATGGTGGATTTGTACTTGGTACAGGTGATTTATCAGAGATTGCATTAGGCTGGATGACCTATAATGGTGATCAGATGAGCATGTATGCAGTCAATGCTGGACTTCCTAAAACATGGGTTCAACTCTTGATTTCATATCATGCAGAGCATGAATATAAGGCATTAAAACCTATTTTAAAGAAAATACTTGAAAGTCCAATCACTCCAGAACTTCTTGAAAACCAAGATACAGAAAAATCGATTGGACGTTATGATGTAAACGACTTCATCTTATTCCATCATCTTGAACACGGTTCAGATGATGAAAAATTAATCTTCTTAATTAAAGAAGCATTTAAGATGAGTGACGAAGAAGCTAAAACCTATGTGTCTCGATTTATGAAACGTTTTTACACCCAACAGTTCAAACGCCAGACACTCCCTGAAGGACCCAAAATTTTAGGCATTTCGCTTTCCCCTAGAGGACAGTATCGTATGCCTTCTGATGTGAAAAGAAAGTGAGTATATGAAGAAGAAAAAAGTAATTATTGGTTTAAGCGGTGGCGTGGATTCCAGCGTTGCTGCATATCTATTACTCAAAGACGGCTACGATGTAGAAGCCGTTTTTATGCGTAACTGGGATAGTGCAACTAACCGTGATATTAAAGGAAATCCAACCGTTTTTGATGAAGTGTGTGAACAAGAAAAAGATTATCAAGATGCTAAAAAAGTTGCTGATAAATTAGGAATTATCCTACATAAAGTTGATTTTATCGAAGATTATTGGGACCGTGTGTTTACGTATTTCTTAGATGAATATAAGAAGAATAGAACACCTAATCCTGATGTTTTATGTAACAATGAAATCAAGTTTAAAGCGTTTGTTGATTATTCGAAAATCTTTGAACCTGATTATATCGCCATGGGACATTACGCTCAAGTAGACACAACTGGAGATTATCCAAAGCTGCTTCGCGCAGTCGATCAAAATAAGGATCAAACCTATTTTTTATCTCAACTAAAAGAAGAACAACTTAATAATGTGTTATTCCCAATTGGTCACCTAGATAAACATGAAGTAAGAAAGATAGCCCTTGAACAAGGTTTAGCAACAGCAACCAAAAAAGATTCAACTGGTATTTGTTTTATCGGTGAACGCCATTTTGCAGATTTCTTATCAAATTATTTACCTGCACAAAAAGGATTAATGCGTAGACTTGATGGAACGATTATGAAAGAACATTTTGGTTTAATGAACTACACGATTGGTCAACGTAAAGGACTTGGTATTGGTGGTTCTAAAGATGAGCTTCAAGCATGGTATGTTGTCGGTAAAGATTTAACGACAAATACACTTTTTGTTGAACCAGGTTATGATCATCCACACCTATATTCAGATGAAGCTTTAATTACGGATGTCGTATGGAGAGGTCCTAAAACAAGTGGTCCGATGACCGCTAAGTTTAGATATCGTCAAAAAGATAATGATGTTATCGTCACTTGGGTTGATGATCAAACGATTAAAGTAAGCTATCCTGATAAAATTAGAGCTGTAACACCTGGTCAAGTCTGTGCTTTTTATCAAGGTGATGTCTGTGTAGGCTCTGGGTTTATTCATGAAGTCTATATGGATAAAAAAAGAAGACAATATAGTTAAAGGAACTCATGTTCCTTTTTTTTAAGGCATACAAAATGGTATAATATGAACATATAATAAAAATGGAGATCAAAGTGGAAAACGTTAAAGGAAAAATAAAAAACTATGTTTTTCATAATGATGAAAACAGTTATTCAATTGCACGTATCACAACAGAAGATTCAAAAACAGTAACGCTTGTTGGCTATTTCCCTGTTTTATCTGAAGATATAACTTATGAGTTTTATGGTTCATGGGTTAAGCATAATACGTACGGTGAACAACTGAAAGTTGAATCATTTAAGAAATGCGAGCAGCAGAGCAGATCAGGTTTGATCAGCTATTTGTCGTCCTCTTTTTTCCATGGAATAGGACCTAAAACTGCAGAAAAAATTGTTGATCATTTTGGTGCTGATGCCATCCAAAAGATATTAGATGATAAAACGAGATTAAAAGAGATCGGATTGTCAACAATTCGTATCGAAAAGTTTTACCAACAACTGATTGAAAATCAGACACATGAACATATTTTAGTTGCCTTATACGGTTATGAATTATCCGGTAAGCTAGCGATGAAGTTATTAAATAAATACCAGATGTTAACTCTAGAAAAGTTAAAAGAAAATCCTTATCGTTTAATTGATGATATTGAAGGTATCGGATTTATTAAAGCAGATGAAATTGCACGAAAGTTTAGTATCGAAAAAGATGATCCAAGACGTAAGAGGGCAGCGATTTTATATGCCATTGAACAAATTGCCTATCAAAATGGAGATCTCTTTTTAAAACTAGAACAACTAGAAGATTATGCGTATCAAGCTTTAAATGAGACGATGGATTTACATGATGAATTAAATTCACTTCTTGAAGAGAAGAAAATAATTCAAGAAGAAGACCGTTACTATTTAGCCATGACTTATTACTTAGAAAAAGGACTTGCTGATCGTATTAAAATGCTTATTGGTGAACCGCTTGATGTTGATAAAGAATATTTAGAAACACTTTTGGATGCCACTGAGATTCAAAAGAGCATCAGTTACACAGATGTTCAAAAAGAAGCGATAATAACCGCTTTATCTAACCGTTTTACGATTATCACAGGTGGTCCAGGAACAGGCAAGACAACGATTATTGATGGACTACTTGATGTGTATCGAAAATATTACCAACTCAACTTTAAAAATCCTGCAATCTATGAAAAGATAGGTTTAATGGCACCTACAGGGCGTGCTGCTAAACGTATGAAAGAACTCCTTGATATGGATTCAAAAACGATTCATAGACATTTAGGGTTTAGTTATGATGGTGAGTTTTTATATGATGAATCTCATCAGCTACCTCAAGATTTATTGATCATTGATGAAGCATCGATGATTGATCTCTTTTTAGCTAAAAAATTATTTGATGCAATTAAAATTGGTGCACAAATCATTGTGGTTGGAGATGTCGATCAGTTGCCATCGGTTGGACCAGGTCAAGTACTTCTTGATATGATTGAAAGTAAAGTTATACCAACAGTTAGATTGCATCAAATTCATCGTCAAGCAAAAGATTCAAAAATCATTAGACTAGCACGTGCAGTGAACGAACAAAATGTCACCTATGATGACCTTATGTCTGAACAAGACGTCTACCTCTATAAAACATCCTATGACAAGATTAAAGAAACCATTATTAAACAAGTTCAAGGCGCCCTAAATGAAGGATATTCGATGATTGATGATATCCAAATACTCGCACCCATGTATAAAGGTGAATTAGGTATTGATGCACTTAACCAAGCATTACAAAAGACTTTTAATAAGCGTATTGATAAGAAGATGGTTTATGGTGATAAAACGTATTACATCGGTGATAAAGTCATTCAACTCGTAAATGATCCAGAAAGACTGATTATGAATGGTGATATCGGTGTTATTAAAGACATCAAACAAAATGCGAGTGATGAATCTTATATGATTGTATCCTACGATGATAATGATGTCATGTATGAAAAAGCAGATTTAGAAGAAATCAATTTAGCATATGCCATCAGTATTCATAAATCACAAGGTAGCGAATATAAGATTGTCATGATGCCGATGATTAAAGGGTATATGCATATGCTAAAGAAAGAACTTATTTATACAGCGATGACGCGTGCAAAGAAGTACTTAATTATTCTAGGTGATATGCAACTCCTCATTTATGCAGCAAACCATCTTTCTGAAAAAAGACAGACAACACTTTCTAAAAGATTATCAGATGAGATTACAAGTGAG
This sequence comes from Bacillota bacterium, assembly GCA_023458995.1. Classification (GTDB taxonomy): domain Bacteria; phylum Bacillota_I; class Bacilli_A; order Acholeplasmatales; family Acholeplasmataceae; genus Peloplasma. The sequence continues at coordinate 1,179 of JAEWVV010000204.1, read as the reverse complement.
ATTGAAGATGACGATCCCCTTGATGAGCTCTCACCCTATGATTTCATGTAAAACAAATAAAGTCATATCAAAAAAAGATATGGCTTTTTCTTTATTTAGTGGAATCATGGTAACGTTTTATTCATCAATTCTCTATAAAAAATGAATAAATGGTTCATAATCTACTTCACATATAAATCGGTTATGCTATACTTAAAGAAGTATTTATTTGATAAAGGACACCCTGTATGCAACCAATATTAGACTTTTTAAATGGAGAAATGAATGTACCACAGCTTTATGGAAGTATCGCTGAATCGTGGTTTCAATATGTATCAATCATTCTTGTTGTAATCGGATCTGTCATGTCTATAACAAGACTTAAAGGAATCAATCAGAAAAAATTAAATCGTGTTTTAATCATCTTCTCAAGTATCTTAATTGTATTTGAGATTTATAAACAAGTGATTTTTAGTTATCAAGCAGACTGGTCATATCAATGGTATGCATTCCCATTCCAGTTTTGTTCAACACCGATGTATGTAGGACTTGCTGCTGGATTAGTTAAGAACAAAAAAATAAAAGATGCACTGATTGCATTTCTTGCAACCTACGGACTATTTGCAGGTGCAGCAGTGATGATCTACCCAGCTACGGTATTTGTATCAACGATTGGAATCAATATCCAAACCATGGTTCACCATGGTGGCATGGTCATTTTAGGTATTGGACTTCTTGCAAATCACGTTGAAGTCAAATGGTCATCTCTACTTAAAGCATCCTTTGTATTTGCATCTCTCATGGTTATTGCTATGATCTTGAATGGTTTATTTAACTCGTTTATTCATAACGCTACATTTAACATGTTTTTCATTAATCACAAGTTTGAAAATGGTATTCCTGTATTAATGATTTTCCAACCCTTAGTGCCGCATGTCATCTTTATCTTGATCTATTTCTTTGGATTTATGTTTTGTGCAAGCATCGTCTTTGGACTTAGATATATCTTAAATATCCTAAAGTTTGAGAGAAAGATTTCTTATCAGAAAGCATAAAAAAAAGCCATTAGGCTTTCAGACTGTTGAAAAAAGCTAGTTTTGAAACTTCAGTGTATGACTGAACTTCGAAATTGGCTTTTTTATATTGATTTTTTGAACGATTCTTCTAAAAAAATGTATGATAAATGAAATCACTGTTTGT
>JAEWVV010000203.1 GCA_023458995.1 Bacillota bacterium | reverse complement strand
TTATAACAACCTTGAGTTTTTAATTGAACAAAAGATCGTTGTTGAAATTTATATTAATGATACAAAATATTACGATTTAGCTATGGGTAACCCCATGCATAATGCAGATAGCCATATCCACATTTTAAATAAAGATACCAACGAAATCACTGAAGTGAACAGTCCTGATATCTTTGAATTCGTAAGTAAGCATCCAGCATTTAAAGATCTAGACTTAGAGTATATCAGAATCATTATCTCAGCATCCCATAAGAAAAATAAGTAAAATAAAAAAGTCATTAAATGACTTTTTTTATTTTTTAAGAGCTTCAACAAAGAGTTCTGCAGTTTTAACATTAGTCGCAAGCGGTATACGATAGACATCCGATAATCTAAGAAGCGCTGATACATCAGGTTCATGTGGCTGTGCAGTAAGTGGATCTCGAAAGAAAAAAATCATATCGATTTTTGCATTAGCAACCATCGAACCAATTTCCTGGTCTCCTCCGAGGGGACCTGATTTTTTTAACATCACTTTTAAGCCTGTCTCTTTAACAATAATCGATCCAGTTGTTCCGGTTGCGTAAAGGTCATGCGCTTTAAAAAAGTCTAAATTAGTTTTCACAAATTCAAGAAGTTCAGGTTTCTTCTTATCATGTGCAATGACTGCAATTCTCATATTATCTCCTTCTAAGTGCACGTAATTTAGCTGATTTACTACGTGAATTTAAATTCATTTCTTCTTCTGTTGGATAAATAGGTTTACGTGTTAAAACTTCTGTTTTTCCTAAGTCATTTGTTGGCATCGGAAGTTTCTTTAAAATAGGATCAACTTCGGATTCATCTCTAAAAAAGTGCTTAACAATCCGGTCTTCTAGGGAATGGAATGTAATCACAACAAGTCTTCCATCAGGTTTTAACATATCGACTGTATCTTTTAAGACATCTTCTAAAACTGTAAGTTCATCATTAACTGCAATTCTTAATGCTTGAAAGACACGTTTAGAACTATGTCCTTTTTCTTTATAGTTAACCGAATCACAAATCTTGACTAAATCCATCGTTGTTTCTAAAGGTCTTCTTTCAATGATTCTTTTAGCTATTTTAAAACTATTTTTCTCTTCACCATAAACATAAAATATTTTAGCGAGTTCATCTAAACTATATGTATTTACGATATCTTTAGCACTTAACGATTGACTTTGGTCCATACGCATATCTAATTCAGTATCTTTTAAATAGGTAAACCCTCTTTTTTCATCATCGATTTGAAATGATGATAAACCTAAATCAAGGAGTAACCCATCGATTTCTTTAACGTTTCTTTTTTCTAATTCCTGTTTTAAATATCTAAAATTAGATTTAATAATTTCAAAACGAGAATAATCTTTTAATTCATTTCTTGCATAATCAATCGCGAACTGATCTTGATCAAATGCATATAAAAAACCATCTTTTAAAGATGATAAAATGAGTTTGCTGTGGCCAGCTCCTCCCAAAGTACCATCGACATAGATGCCATCAGGTTTAATATTTAAATAATGAATTGCTTCATTTAATAAGACTGTTATATGTTTCATCACATACCTCACTTAGGTTCATTATCTACGAAAATAAGCATCTTGTCAAATGCTTAAAGAAAAAGGTGCCTTAGGCACCCTTCCTTAATCCTTCTTGGATTCTTTCTTGGTTAATACTTGTTGTCCTTTGTAATAACCACTGTTTGGTGTTACACGGTGTGGTAGTGTAAATTCACCTGTCTGTGGGCAAACAACTAATGCTGGAGCAGTTAACTTGAAATGTGTTCTTCTCTTTCTCTTAGCAGTCTTACCCGTTCTACGAAATGGAACAGCCATCTGTTCACCTCCTATTTTTTGAAAGTCTTATCTAAATCTGCAAATGCTGGATGTGGACTTCTCTTTTCATCAAAAGAGGTTTTATCTGCATCTGGATGATAGATGGTATATGGTTTTTCTGACACTATATATCCAAATAGGATATCCGTTAACTCAAGGGGATCTGTCAGTAGAAAATCTGCATCCTCTGAGTCGCCAAAAACAATTTCACACTCCAAATGCATCTCATATGGAACAGGTTTTAGCGTAATGGCACACGCTAAATCCATGTTGACATCTAATTGAACTTTCATATACAATTCATTTTCAATCCACTGATTGGTGCATTTGATGTTTGCAGGTTCAATTTTTAGTATATCAACTGTGTTTTTGAGATGATTTGTATAATCATGTGTGAACTCAAGCAAAGCTTTTTCTTTGAGCTCGTGAATTGTAAATTTCATCATATCACCTCAACGAAAGTATTATACAAAATATTAAGGTAAATGTCAATTGGAATAGAGCATGATTTAAAAAACCCACGAGGGGTTTCTAAACTTTTCTACTTTCTCGAACTTTTGATTTAAGGGTGTCTAATAATTTCTTTTCTTCCGCAGTTAAAACACCATCTAAAATGTATTCTTCATGCATTCTGTGGTTACGTAAATGGAAAGGAACGATTGTACCATCAACAAGTCCAATTTCTAAGTCTAACATTAAATATTTAGGATGATTGGGGTTGTCATATTTTAAAGATGTTTCCATATGAACAACATCAAAATAATTAAATTCGCCAGAAACATCATAAGCAATATGTCCATTTCTGTGGTCAACGTTTGCTTGATGATAATAAAGAACATCATCACCAAAAAAGAGAGCTGTAACGAGCGCTTGGTCATAAAGAAGTGTGTACGTACCATCTGCTTTTTTGTCTAATCGGTAATTCACTTTGCTTGATTGGTCAAAAGCATCTGGAACCGTAATCATCATGTAGGATGAATAACTGTCCTCGGTGATACTTGAGAGTTCTAAAGCACGCTTAATCATACGGTCATAATCTTCTTTAAGCATTTGATCATAAGATTGATTAGAACGTCCTGAAAATTTAGCAAAATACTTAGAAGTGTATTTTGAACGGTTCTTGACTTTCTTAACTTTCTTTTCCTTCTTTTCTTTCTTTGCTTTTTTCTCTTTCTTCTCTTTAACTACGGGTTCATTGATTTCAGCAATGATTTCACCATTAGCGATTTCAGTATCTACGGACTTAGCTTTTTTCTTTTCCTTCATAACTAAACCACCTTTCGACTTCTATTCTTATTATATCGAATATTTAAAATAGGTGTCAAATTTTCCTACACTTTTAGTGTTTATCAGGGTAAAGTTAACAATAATCGTCATTCACCAAGAATTCCTTCATAAAGTAACGCTTTAAAATCATCAGTTTTAGCATCTAGAATATAATCTTCAATAGGATGATTTTTCAAAATTTTTTCAATCGTTTCTTTATCATATGATTGATCAATAAAGTGTGATTCAAATGTGTTCATCGGTTTTGTATCAAAGAAATCCCCTTGAACAGCTAGATTTTTAATCATACCATCCTCAAGATCAAGTTTAATTTCAAAAAGGCCACCAGGTATTCTTTTCTTAAGAACTTTCGTGAACGCTGGTTGTTTCTTATAAATCCATTCTTTGGATTCATACTTTTTAGCCATTTCATTGATGATTTTGATTTCACCAGCTGATAGTTCGTATGTTTGATAAGTCATGGTATTTTCGAAATGCTTAATGAGTTGTTCCTGGGTTAAACCGCGTAAATAAGGTTTTAGGTTTGTAACTCTTGAGCGTACAGAATCAATACCTTTGGAGACGAGTTTTTCATCGCTTGGCGTGATTGCTCGAACCATTGTTTCAAGATCACAATCATATAAGAATGTACCATGCATAAGCATTCCATACTTATTTTGAAGAAATGCATTACCTGAAATCTTTTTGCCTTCAAAAAGAAGGTCATTACGTCCACTAAATTCAATATTTATATCCAGTAATTTCATCGAATCAATAATTTTTGATAAATAGGTTTTAAATGAGAAATCTTTATTTGAACGTTTTGTAATAATTGAAAACATTGTGTTTCTATGATCTGCATAGACACATCCACCACCGGTTGGTCTTCTGTAGACATCAATGTTATGTTCTTTTAAATAAGATAGTTTGACTTCATTTTCAATGACCTGGTTTTTCCCAATAACGACACCGTGGATTTCCCACGTGAAAAAATAAGTTTCATTCTCTTTAAGTAATTGAGTTAAAACATATTCTTCTAATGCAAAATAAAAGTATGGTTTTAAGTTTCCTTCATTGTGATGTCTAATGAGTATCATAGCAACCTCCAGAGCTTTATTAACACCTTTATTATAGCATAGATAATCTCTTAGAAAAAATGACACGCCTTGTTCTATAATTAACCTATTTGTAATGTTTCTTAAGTGTTAAATCATAAAAGTACCTATCATTTATGATATAATTAAGTATAAATAGGAGGCTTATTTATGTTAACTTTTTTAAAACTCTATGGTATTGCCTTTGTTTTATTTCTTGTTATTGATCTTATTTGGTTAGTACTCATTGCTAAAGATTTATATCAACGTCAAATCGGTCATCTCATGGCTGAGAATGTGAACTGGGCTGCAGCCGTTATCTTCTATTTACTCTTTATTGGTGGATTAGTCTTCTTTGCAATCTATCCAGCAGTCAATGATGGTCAGTGGACCAAAGCATTACTCTATGGTGCTCTCTTCGGATTTATGGCATATGCAACGTATGATTTAACCAATCTTGCAACATTAAAGGACTGGCCAATTCAGATTACCATTATCGATTTAGTATGGGGAACCTTCTTAGGTGCATCCGTATCTTCATTAACCTACTTAGTCAACCACTTATTATTCTAAAGGAGACTTACTATAATAAGTCAAGCGATTAATGGGCTTAAATAGTAAAAGACCTCACATAGAAGCCTAAATGTGTTTATGAACCAACAAGAGGTAGCTACACCCTCATTTGATTATTTGAATT
>JAEWVV010000202.1 GCA_023458995.1 Bacillota bacterium | reverse complement strand
TCATATCTACATGTTTACAAGTGACAGAGGTGAAGGTTGGGGTGTTGTCTTAAATGAATCCATGAATAGTGGTTGTGCAGTGATCGCGTCACATGCTGCAGGTTCAGTTCCCTACATGATTGAAAATCTCGAAAATGGTGTGGTATACCGAAGTCAAGATGTCCAAGATTTATATGCTAAAACAAAGTATTTATTTGATTATAAAGAAGAGATTGAAGTGCTTGGCAGAAAAGCTTATGAGACAGTTAGAGACACATGGAGTCCGAAGCATGCTGCAGAAATGTTTATTGAACTTTCTAAATCTTTAATCCATAAAGAAAAATCAAATATCGAATACGGACCATGCAGTCCTGCACCAATAATTAAAGATAAGTTTTCATCAAAATAAGAATCAATACAATTAGACAATTTTTATCTTTATAAGGTGAAAAACAGTTTCAAAATCAACATTTCATTTATAATGAACCTATACTAAAAATGAAAGGTATAGATATACATCAAATCAGTAAACAATCCATTGTGCGATAAGGAGTTTAAACTTGGTAATTATTGTATTAATCATTATGACATTATTAATCGCATTATCCAAGTATACAGTAAGTGATAAACTTTCTAAAGTTTTCATTTACCTTTATTTGCTTTGGTGGTTCATGTGGTTATTTATTTCAGCACTTGACGTCTACGGTTTATTTACAGTGAGTGCTGAGACATATTTAATCATTTTCATGAGTTTATTCCTCTTTTTAATTGGTTTTCTCTTTGGTAAAAGCCAAAAGAACGTAGCCCAATCAGAGGTAACGAAGATCAATTCAATCAATATCAGACGTAATGTTTTAATAAATATTATCTTAAGCTTTGCTTTTGTGATTCTTGCATATTATTTTATTCGGTATTTGTCTTTATCTCAAACGATTCCAACAGCTGAACTTCGGATGTTACGCTTTAGCGTAGGTCCACTTTTTTCATCAACGAAGTTATTATTGTTCTTTAATTTTTTTATTGAGGCGATTATCTTCTTTTTATATGCGATTATATCCTATCAAATCATTCATCGTGATATGAAAAACTACACGTTTGTCATTGCATTGGCTTCACTTGTGATGTATGCAGCTATTGGTTCTGGAAGATTTCCAATTATCTATTTACTCATGGCACTTGTCTTGATGTTTTTCATTGGAAGAATTACGGTTGATGAAAAAGCTTCAGATACAGTTGATGATTTAAAACATCTTCAAGCAAGAAAAACAAGTATCTTAATCTTACTCCTTGTCATGCCACAACTCATGATCTATGCAGCTTATTTGACAGCCTTTCGATTAGGAGAGTACACGTTCAATTTTGAGTCGATCATCATTGGTATGAACGAACTCCTCAGACAGTTCATCATCTACTTTACAGGTTCATTTAGAGCACTTGATTATGGACTTGCAAATCTAACAAGTGAAGTACCTCTACTGTTTGGACAAGGAACGTTTGCTGGAGTCAATGAAATCCTACATGCTGTTCTTCACATTTTAGGAATTGAAATTCAAAATACGAATTATTTGATCGGTGAGTACCTTCAAAATCGCTCTATACTAATTGGAGTCAATATATTTCATAATTATGCGTATACAAGTATCATGATTTTCTTCTTTGATTTTGGTATTTTTGGTGCGATTTTATTCAGTTTTCTCTTTGGCTTTTTCGCTAGAAAAGTCATCTTCACGTTTAATAATAAACCGACAGTACCCTCATTGGTTTTGGTTGTGTTTATTTTCCAAGGTATGATATTCTCAGTATTTAACTGGGTTTTCCAATCACCAGCAGCAGTCATTACGATAAGTATTTGTATCATCTGGCAGTATTTTTCAAGAAAAGAAGTAGCAGATCAAGTAACAGCATGGATAGAGGATTAATCAATGAACATATTGCATATTAATGTGACATATCAATACGGAAGTACTGGCAAAATCGTGAATGCGATCCATCAGTCATTATTACAAGATAACCATCAAAGTCTTGTAGCTTATGGAAGACATTTTAAAGATGACCATGAAAATACCTATAAAATAGGTAATCTTTTGAGTTATACCTTGCATGGCATTGATACTCGTTTATTTGATCGTCATGGTTTCTCATCGATTGGAGCAACCAAAAAGTTTATCAAAGATGTTGATTTCAGTCAGTTTGATGTGATTCATTTACATAATGTTCATGGCTACTATTTAAATATTGATCTTTTATTTGATGAATTGAAAAGAGCAAATCGTCCAGTTGTCTGGACGCTACATGACTCATGGAGTTATACAGGTCACTGTGCATTCTATGTGAATGCAGCCTGTGACAAATGGAAAACAGGATGCAATCATTGTCCAGAAAAAGGTGAGTATCCAAAAAGCATTGGTTTAGATCAATCTGAAAGAAACTATGAAGACAAAAAAGAGATTTTCAATCGTCTTGATCGTTTGACACTTGTTACACCATCTCTTTGGTTACAAAATGAACTTAAAGCATCTTATCTATCCAAGTACCCTGTTAAACATATCTTAAATGGTGTTGATCTTTCAAAGTTTAAACCACTTAAAGAAAGACAAGAAAATGAGAAGTTTACTATTTTAGGAGTTGCTAATATTTGGGAAAAGAGAAAAGGTCTCGATTTATTTAATAAACTTGCAGAAACGTTACCCGATGATTACGAAATCATCATTGTTGGTAAAATACCAAGCCGTATTACGAAACATCCTAAGATTATGCATATTCACCGCACAGATAGTGTTGAAGAACTTGCCAAAATCTACAGTCAAGCAGATTGTTTCTTAAATCCGACTTTAGATGACAACCTACCTACAACAACCATTGAAGCCATCGCATGTGGAACACCAGTCATTACATTTGATACCGGTGGATCTGCAGAAATTATTGATTCAAGTTGTGGATGTGTGATTGATAAATCTGATTTTCATGCTTTACTAAAAGCTATTGAAACAATCAAATCACAGGGTAAAGCATTTTATGAAGACAATGCACACCAAAGATCAACCTTATTTGATAAGAAACTCATGATTTCAAATTATATGGATCTCTACAAGGAGATAACATCATGAGATATATTCATATATCAAAGACATGTTCAGACAAAGTCTTTAAAGAACTTTATGACGAGTCCATCGTTAAACCGCAACAACAAGACCAAAAGTTTCATAAAATGTTCGTCGATGGTTTAAAAGAAAACAATGTGAAAATTGATGTCATCTCATCAAGATCGATCAACCGAGATAACATGAAGAAAGTGTTTTTTAAACGGTTAGTTGAAAAAGAGGGTGAGTTAACCTATCATTACTTACCGTTTATCAATATCAAACTTCTAAGACCACTTTCATTGCTGTTTGGTTTAATCTTTCGATTGATTAAATTATCTTTTAGAAAAAGAAAAGAAGTTGTTGTCTACTGTGATATTCTAAATACTTCACTCTCATTTGGTGTTGTTCTTGTAACAAAAATACTTGGTATTAAAAGAGTTGCTGTTGTTACAGACTTACCTAAGTATTTAGATAGTGGCAGTTCACTTTTTAAGAACATGACACATGCTCTAGCCAAAAAGTATCATGGGTACATCATCTTGTCTAAATATATGAATGAAATCATTAATCCTAAGAATAAGCCATGGATGTTACTTGAAGGAATGACATATAGACAAAATGCGAATATGCAAACCAAAACAGCTGAAATTACATTTTTGTATACGGGTGGACTAGCTAAGTCGAGTGGTATCGAAACATTGCTTGCTGCATTTGATCAGTTGAAAAAAGAAAATATTAAACTGATGATTGCAGGTCAAGGTGAATGTGTTGAGACCATCAAAACCTATCAAGAAAGAAATTATAATATCAGCTATCTTGGAACGTTAATTAACAGTGAAGTAACGATATTACAACGGCAAGTTCATTTTTTAGTCAGTCCAAGACCAAGTTCAGACTTACAGACCAAGTTTGCATTTCCATCTAAACTGATTGAATATTTATCCTCAGGAACACCTGTGCTTTCCACAAAACTATTGGGTATACCAGAGGATTACTTAACCTATTTAAATGTGATTGAAGATGAAAGTGTCTCTGGCTTTGTTAAGGCTTTAAATCATGTTTTAAATGCATCATACCAAGAACTTCAAGAAAAAGCACATCAAGGACAATTGTTTGCTCATGATAATAAAAACAATGTTGCACAGACCAAGCGAGTCATCACTTGGACAAATCAAACGTTTGGATCTGAACGCTTATGAAAATCACATTTTTCTCTAATTTTTTGAATCATCATCAAATTCCAGTGTGCAATGCTTTCTATAAACAACTTGGTCATGATTATACGTTTGTTCAATGTGAAAAAGTACCGGAAGAAAGACTTAAACTTGGGTACTTAGATGACTTCTCAAGTTATCCCTATTTCTTTGAAGTCAAAGATGATACTACATATCAAAAAGCACTTCAACTAGGTCTTGAAAGTGATATTGTGATTATAGGTAGTGCTGACGATATCTTTATCGCTCAGCGTATCAAAGAGAATAAACTCACATTCCGTTATTCTGAAAGATTATTTAAAACGAATAAACATGTTCTTTTATACCCACTGATTTTGCTCAGTCGATTAAAAAGTGATGTTAGTCTAAGAAATAAGAATGTTTACATGTTATCATCAAGTGCATTTACACCACTTGATTACACATCTCTCTTTTCTTATCCCAATCGATTCTTTAAGTGGGGATACTTTCCTGAATACGTGAGTTATGATGAAGCGCACTTATTCAATAAGAAACATCATGATGAGACAAAAATCATATGGGTTGGTAGAATGATTTCTTGGAAGAAACCCATGATGGCAATCAAAACCACTGAAAAGTTGATTCAAAAAGGATACAAAGTTCATCTTGATTTGATTGGCACTGGTCCATTGGAAGATGAATTAAAATCCTATATTCAAACAAGACAATTAAGTCAATATATGACTCTGCTCGGTTCTATGAAACCTGATCAAGTGAGAGAACATATGTTAGAATCAAACATCTTCTTATTTACAAGTACAAAACAAGAAGGATGGGGAGCAGTCTTGAATGAAGCGATGAACAGTGGTTGTGCAACTTATAGCTACTACCGTATTGGTGCAGCACCCTATTTGATCAATCCTGGTGTTAATGGCAAACTTTTTACAACTAAAAAATCACTGATTAAAGAATTAATAAATGATTTAAATCATCCCAATCGATTGGATGAAATGTGTTTAAAAGCCTATGAAACCATCAAAGATCAATGGAATGCAGAAAATGCTGTATCACGTTTTATAGAGGTTTCAATATCACTCATGAGGGGTGAACCTATCTCTACATTTGAAGTAGGACCCATGTCAAAAGCAGAGATTATGACAGGTAGAAAAATCAGAAATACACACTTAAAAAGAGTCAAGTCCAATGACTGAATAAAAGGGTGTTTATTGTATAATGTAGATAATCAATAAAAAACTAACAAAATCATGGAGGATTAAGTTACATGGAAGATAATAAATATGTACAAAAACCGATGACAATTAAAGACATTATCAGTATTTTGTGGAGAAATAAATATTTACTCATGATATTCATCGTGGGTGGTTTACTCATTTCACTTGTTGCTGGATTCATTGCCAACAGAAATTCATCAAAAGTATCCACAATTATTGAGTTACAATGGAGTAATTTGACATTAGGTCAATACCCAGATGGACAGAAGTTTGACTATTCAAACTTATTTGAATCATACGTTTATTCAGCAGCTCTTGATGATATCGGAAATTCCACCATCTCATCACT
>JAEWVV010000201.1 GCA_023458995.1 Bacillota bacterium | reverse complement strand
GATGAACCTACTTCTGCACTTGATCCAGAGATGGTTGATGAAGTTTTATCCGTCATGAGAAAACTTGCTAACGAAGGAATGACCATGGTGATTGTAACCCATGAAATGCAATTTGCGAAAGAGGTTTCTGATCGGATCGTCTTCATGGCTGAAGGTCAAATCGTTGAAATCAATACACCTGATCAAATCTTTTTATCTCCTAAAGAAGAACGAACAAAACAATTTTTAAAGCGTATTAATCTGCTCTAACAAACAAAAAGACCATCACTGGTCTTTTATTTTTTAAAATTTTGAAGGTAATACGTGATCTTTGATCAGACGTTTAAAATCCCAATTCCGGTGTGTATCCCGATCAATCTTATAACTCCAGAAATAATAGCCGTAGGCGAAGGAGTAGGCATAGAGTTGAAGATTAGCTAAGAGTTTTGTATAAAGTTCTTCATTAAAATGACTTGTTTTTTCAAGTTTATCATAATTAACACCTAAGGACCATTCACCAATAATCACTTTCACAAACGTAGATAATTCTTTAATCAAAGGAATTCTTTCATTTAAGATGATATTGATATGCTCTTCAAATGTGCCATAAACAAGTTTTGGATCGTAACAATGATATAAATGAAGATCAAATGCGACATTTGTCATCTGGTTGTCACTAAAGAAAGTCTTCCAAGAAGGATCTTTAGGTCTAAAAGCATCATGCATGACAATCAGTTTATCAGTGTACATTCTGATTTGATGATAGGCATTCATATAAAAGTTTTGAATCAGTTTTAGATCAATGGATGAGAAGGGTTCATTTAAGAGTTCTATTCCCATAAATGATGGATAATCTTTAAATGCTTTCGTTATTTCCACAAGTTTCTCTATGGTAAGTTCGATATTACGATCAAATAAATGCCAGGTCATCACACCTTCGATACCACCATTATCAAACCCATTTTGACATCCGGGAGCTGCATGAAGATCTAGTAAGATATCAAGACCCAATTCAGAAGCCCATTTCATTGCTTGATGAATAAAAGGTGTTGATTTGATATAAGGATGCTCTCCTTCAAACCACCAGGGTATTGGTAGCCTTAGTGAATTAATACCTAAGGATTTCAAATAAACGAAATCTTCTTTCGTAATAAATGTACACCAATGCTTTTCTAAATCTTTTTTCGCTTTGGGATTCAGTGTAACAAATCCAGTCTCATCATTTGATTTAATACCAGAAAAAAGTTCTGGTTTCATCCAAGACTCTAAAACAAACCAACCACCTAAATTGACACCTTTGATCACATTTTTTCCTCCCATAAAAAAAGGATAGTAGAACTATCCTCGTTTTCCTTGATATCCTCTACCATATACTAGTGTAAACGATTTCATCTTTTTTATCAAGTCATCATTTAATTCTGATTTCATCATACGCCACTTCCAGTTCGTTCCTGTTGTTGATGGAATGTTCATACGTGCTTCACTACCTAAGGATAACCAGTCTTGCATCGGAATAATCGCTGTATCAGAGATACATGCGAGTGTCGCTTTAATTAAGCTATCCACAGGATTACCTATTTGATGATTAATGTAGGTTAAACAATACTCTAAATCTTTTTCAGGTAGTTTAGAAAACCATTGAGCTGTTGTTTCGTTATCATGTGTTCCGGTATATACAATCGAATTACGTTCATAAAGATGTGGAATATAATCACTTTCTTCGCGTGAATCAAATGCAAACTGTAATAACTTCATGCCTGGAAAACCTGTCGTTTTAAGAAGTTTTCTGACATCATCTGTAATGACACCTAAATCTTCAGCAAAGATATTCACATCACCTAATTCGTGCTTAATCACGTTAAATAAATCAATTCCTGGACCTTTTTTCCATTGACCTAAAACTGCTGTTTTATGTCCAAAAGGAATAGCGTAATAGTTTTGGAATCCAATAAAGTGATCGATACGAATCATATCGAAAAGTTCAGCAGCTGATTTGACACGTTGAACCCACCATGCATAATTCTTTTCTTTTAAATGTTCCCAATTATAAAGCGGGTTACCCCATAATTGACCATCTTTTGAGAAGTTATCGGGTGGAACTCCTGCAACTTCAATGGGTATACGTTTTGAATCTAGGTAAAAATATTCTGGATTTGCCCATACATCGGATGAATCATATGAGACATAAATCGGCATATCGCCAATGATTTTAATACCTTTTTCATTCGCGTAAGTCTTTAATGCTTGGTATTGTTCATAAGACTTAAACTGTAAGAACTGATAGAACGTGATATCATCTTTTAAAAGTTCTTTAAAATGATTCATCGTTTCTTCATTTCGAAGTCTAATATTCTCATTCCATGATTCCCATGAGTCACCTTTGTGGTAAACCTTTAAAGCCATAAAGAGTGCATAGTCATCTACCCATTTGCGGTGTTCAAAGACAAATTGTTGAAATTTATAATCATGAAGGTTAAACCTGTGATACGCTTTTTTAAGTACGATAAAACGTTCATCATAGAGTTTATCGTATTCAACATAGCGATCAGAATGAAAGTTTGAAATGATTTCATCTTTTTGAAGTAATCCTTCCTTGACTAAAAAATCAAGGTCAATAAAATAAGGATTATTTGCAAATGCAGAAAATGTTTGATAGGGTGAATCTCCATACGAGGTAGGTCCTAGCGGTAAAATTTGCCAGTATGTTTGTTCACTTTGGTACAAAAAATCAACAAACTCATATGCATTTTTTCCGTAGGATCCAATACCATAGGGATTGGGCAAACTCGAAATATGTAGTAAAACGCCGCTTCTTCTCATAGGTTCTCCTTCACTTTAAATACAATGGATTCATAGGGTCTTAGTGTTAGTG
>JAEWVV010000200.1 GCA_023458995.1 Bacillota bacterium | reverse complement strand
GATGTTGCACGTGAGGATTATTACTCTTCTTATGTTAAAACATACGAAAATACATATTCGTTTTCAGAGATGGTCTATGAAGTAGATGCATCTAATTTTGTGCTTGATACAGATGAAGTATTAGATCAATCACAAACATTTTATGAATTTAGTGAATCGAAAAAAGTAAGTATTAATGTTAATATTGAAGACCGTGGACTCTATATCATTAAATTTTTGTATGAGTCCAATCAAACATCACATCTACCGATGACTTTAGAAGTTAGACTTAACGGAAGTGATGTTGTACCCTATTATGAAGCATCTCAAATTACCCTAAATACGCTGTGGAAAGAAACAGCTTTAGAATTACCAAAAGATCGTTATGGTAATGATGTCAGTGTAAGACAAGAACCATATCCAATTTGGCAAGAAGTTGTTTTAAGAGATGCAAGAAGACTTTATCAAGATGGACTATCTTTTTATCTTAATGAAGGTCAAAATGAACTGACATTTGAAATGATTGAAGGATCGATTAAACTAAAGAAAATTGAACTTTCTATGGGTGTAACCTTAGAGAGTTATGAATCATATAAAAGTAAATATACCTATGGAAATGAAAATGAATTAATTCAGATAGAAGCTGAAGAATCAGCATATAGAAATTCATCAAGTATTATCAGAGGAGTCTCTAGAGATCCTTTAGTTGAGCCATTCTCAATGACAAGGTTAAAACTGAATGTGCTAGGAATCGATTCTTATGATAACCCAGGTGATGCTGTCTCCTGGCAAGCAGATGTGAGTAAACCAGGTTTATATCAAATCACGCTAAAAGCGAATCAGTTAAGACAAAACGCTACTGTTTACCGTACACTTTACGTAAACGGTAAAATTCCATTTGAAGAAGCTAGACATCTCGCTTTTTCCTATAATCGTAATTGGGCAAATATGACCTTTGAAACAATCTCAGGAGATAACATTTTTGTTTATTTAAATCCGGGTGATATCATCACACTTGAAGTGGATGCATCTTTATTTGCAGGTGTTTATGAGAAGTTATTTCTGATGACAAAAGAGATGACTGCACTCGGTTTAGATATTACGAAACTTACTAGAAATAATACAGATCCAGGAATCGACTGGGATATGATTAAGTACTTCCCAGAGATTAATGAGACACTGGATGGCTGGAAGAATGATTTAGAAATCGTCATTACTATTGTTAAAGACCTTTACGGTTTTAATCGTGATGCACAAATCATTAGAGATCTAAAAGCATCCATTTCAAAGATTGAAACATTAAGAAGTAAAATCAATGAAATACCTAGAAGATTAACGCTTTTATCAACGGGTTCATCTTCAGCAGTTCAACTGATTAGTAATCAACTAGATTCAATTCTAAAACAACCTCTAGTGATTGACCAAGTCTATATTCATGGGAAAGATCAAAAACTTCCGCGTGCTCAAGCAAATACCTTTGATAATTTGAAAGTTAGTGTTTCACGTTTCTTCTTATCATTCTTTGATAAATCGTATGTAGAAACCGCGAGTGAAGATGAACTTGAAGTTTGGGTCAATCGTTCTAGACAATATGTTGACTTAATTCAAAAAATAACGGATGATAATTTCACATCAACAACCGGCATTAAAGTCAAAATATCACTCATCAGTGATGACTCAAAACTTTTACTTGCAAACTCTGCGAATCAACAACCTGACGTTGCCATGGGGATTTCAGCATGGATACCGAATGAATATGGTATGCGTGGTATGCTCTATGACATGAGTAAAGCGGAAGGTTTTAGTGAAACTATTCAAGTATTTAATCCTGAACAGTTAATACCGATGACTTATAATAATCAGCTCTTTGGATTACCTGAAACTGAAAACTTCTTTGTTTTATTCTATCGTAGAGATATTCTTGAAGAACTAGGACTTAGCGTTCCAAATACATGGCAAGACGTTTTAAATATGTTACCTGTTTTAAAACGTTATGGTATGAGTTTTTATGTACCACTATCATCATCAGCATCTTTAAAATCATTTGATTCAACAGCACCATTTATTCATCAGTTTGGTGGTTCAGTATACGCATCTGATGGTCTATCTTCTGGTCTTGATCAAGAAGAAACGATTGAAGCGATGACGTTTATGACTGATTTATACAGAGAATATGCAATGCCTTATCAAGTACCATCCTTCTTTAATAGTTTTAGATATGCATCCATCCCAATTGGTATTGGTGATTTTGGTATGTATCTACAACTGATGAATGCAGCTTCTGATATCAGAGGCTTATGGGAGATTGCGATGGTCCCAGGTATTGAGCATGAAGTTTATAATGAAGAAACACAGTTAACAGAAACCATCATTAACCGTTCGATGGGTGGAGCGCAACAAGCATCTATTATCTTTGAAAAGAGTAAACATAAAGTAGAAGCTTGGACATTCTTAAAGTGGTGGATGTCTACGGATACCCAAAGTTTATATGCTGATACCTTAATCAATACACTTGGTACACGTTACTTATGGAATAGTGCGAATATTGAAGCATTTAAAAACTTAAGATGGAATGAAGAACATAAACAAGTGATTTTAGACCAATGGGAACACTTAAAAGAAGTTCCAAAAATTCCAGGTTCTTATATTATCGAACGTGAAATTTCTAATACATGGACAAGCGTTGTTTATGAAGATGCGAACTTAAGAAGTTCGGTATCCGACGCGATGATTAAGATCAACAAAGAAGTTCAACGTAAAATGATTGAGTTTGGTTATTTAGACCGTCAAGGTAATACGATTAAACCCTTTATTTTACCAACCAAAGAAGAAATATTAAGGTGGTACGACAATGACTAAAACACCTCAATTTTCACTTAAAAATTGGATTGATAAAGAGAAAAAACAATTTCAAGCAGATGATAAATCAGCTTATGTTTTCACGCTGCCTTATGTCTTACTCTTCTTAGCGTTTATTGCAATACCAGTTGGTTTAGCTATGGTTTTATCGTTTACAACATTTGATATGGTCAGTTTCCCTAAGTTTTCAGCACTGAACAACTATGTTTACCTACTGACATCTGATGAAGAATTTATGCGTTATATTCTTCCAAATACGATTAAGTTTGCGATTATAGTTGGACCTGGTGGTTATATCTTATCGTTCATTATGGCGTGGGCACTTGCTCAATTATCGTATAAATTAAGAACAGTGTTAGCGATTATTCTTTATTCACCATCACTTACTGCAGGGATTACGATGACTGTTGTTTGGAAAGTATTCTTTGCTGGTGATGAGTCAGGTTATTTAAACTTTATGTTACTTGAACTTGGATTAATCGTTGAACCGATTGCGTTCTTACAGTCACCTGAGTATTTATTTACCATTATGGTGATCGTTGCCCTATGGGGTTCAATGGGTGTAGGATTCCTTGCGATGCTTGCAGGTATTTTAAACGTAAGTCCAGAGTTATATGAAGCAGCAGCAATCGATGGTCTTAAAACAAGATGGCAAGAAATCATGTATATAACGATACCTGCGATGAAACCGCAGATGTTATTTGGTGCGGTCATGGCCATTGTGGGTACTTTCTCAGCAGGTGCGTTAGGCGTACAACTGTCTGGGTCAAACCCAACACCTAATTACTCAGGATCTTTAATTGTTAACCATATTGAAGATTACGGATTTATTCGTTACGATATGGGTTATGCAGCAGCACTTTCACTTGTTTTATTACTTATTATCTATTTCTTTAGCCGTCTTTCATGGCGTCTATTTGGCGATAAAGATTAGGAGGGATATCATGAGAAAACCGTACAGAGCGATCAAAATGAATCCCGACAAATGGAGTTGGGACCAAACACCATTTTTATTGATGGTCTTACCCATCGCATTATTTATGTTAATGCCATTAATCTATATCTTCAATCATGCGTTTAAGCCATTTGACGAACTGATTGAATATCCACCACGCTTTTTTGTAAGAAGACCCACTCTTGAAAACTTTTTAGAACTATTTAGAACTGCAACAACAACAGGTATTCCTGTAACACGTTATTTATTCAATAGTATTGTCATTACTGTGATTGTTGTCTTCTTATCGATCTTTTTAGCAACCTTAACAGGTTTTGCATTATCAAAACTTAAATTTCATATTAAAGGAATCATTGCAGAAATTAATACGCTTGCGATGATGTTCGTTGGAACAGCAGTCATTATTCCACGTTACATCTTAATTGAACAATTTGGTTTAATCGATAGTTTCTTTGTTCATATCTTACCGGTGATTGCAATTCCTGTGGGACTATTCTTAGTCAAACAATTTATCGATCAAATTCCAAATGAACTCATTGAAGCAGCTAAAATCGATGGAGCAAGCAGTTTTACAATCTATTTAAAGATTATCGTTCCACTCATTAAACCAGCGATAGCAACCATTGCGATTTTATCGTTTCAAGCAGTTTGGAATGATGCATCGATATCTGCAACATTTATTAATAGAGATTCACTGAAAACATTTGCGTTTTACATGCAGACTCTTTCGACATCCTCTAACGTTGTTGCTGGAGCAGGGATGAGTGCGGTTGCTTCACTCATTATGTTTGTACCAAACCTCGTCATCTTCATCTTCCTTCAAAGTAAGGTTATGAATACGATGGTTCATTCAGGCATTAAATAGGAGGATGATGACTATGAAAAAAATTGTTATCCTCACATTAGTGCTTCTAATGACAATCTTTAGCATCAATATAAATACAGAAGCAGCTCCACAAACTGAATATGGTATACCTTATCAAACCTATACCTTAGATAGTCAAAGACGTTTTATTCCAACGCAGACTGCGTATATTCCTGTGGGAACATTTGGAAAAACATTAGGATTACTTAATCCTGAAGATATGTATATCTATCAAAATAAGTTATATATTGCAGATAGCGGTAATAAACGGATTGTTGTTACGGATTACGATGGAAACATCATCGATACCGTTGATCTTGATGAATTTGTACTACCTACAGGTGTTTTTGTTAAAGATGAATACCTTTATGTTGCAGATAAGACAGCTAAAAAAGTGTTTAAGATTGAACTTTTAACAAAGACGATTGTTCAAACCGTTGAGAAACCAACATCACCTATTTTTGGACAACAAAATGATTTTGTACCAACAAAAGTTGCAGTTGATTCATCTGATTCGATCTATATCGTTGGTGAAGGTTCTACATCCGGTATTATCCAAGTGAACTATGCGGGTGAATTTGTTGGTTACTTAGGAATCAATACCGTAAGTCTTTCCTTAAGACGTATCTTATATAACTTCTTTGTTAAAGATTCTGATCTTGCATCCTCACTACCTGCATCACCTACTAACGTTGCTTTGGGTCAAAAGGGATCGATTTTAACAACCAATGTCAATGTTGGTGAAACATTTAAGAGATTAAATATTTCAGGTAAAAACACCTTATTAAGTACAACCCTTTATCCATCATCTAATCTTTCAGATATTTATATGAACAATGAAAATTATGTTTATATCGTTGCTGAAAATGGTGATGTCTTTGAGTATGACGCGAATGGTAATATGTTATTTTTCTTCAATACGAAAGATTTAGCATTAACGCAAAGTCTAGGTTTGACATCCATTCCTAAAGGTGTTGTTACAGATGAGATTGGAAATATTTATATCCTTGATAAAGGTTATAATGCAGTTCATGTATACCAGCGTACCGTTTTTGTTGATTTAGTCCATGAAGCGGTAACACTTTATAACGATGGTAAATATTTGGAATCGAAACCGATTTGGGAAGAGATTCTAAGACAAAACTCATCGTTTGCCTTGGCTCACTCTGCTTTAGGTGCTGCCCTTCTTAAGGAAGGAAAATTTGATGAAGCGTTATCTGAATATTATGATGCAAAAGATTATCAAGGTTATTCGATTAGTTACTGGGAAATTAGAAACATTCAAATCCAAGAAAATCTTGTGACATGGGTTTTAGTCATTATAGGTGCTTTTGTTGTCTTAAGGATTGCACTTAAAGTCTTTAAGAAGTCACCACTTTATGAAGTTTATATTGAAAAGAAACATACAGTCTTTGATAAGAAACTCGCCAAAGAGTTAACGTTATCCCTTAAAACATTTAAACAACCTTTTGATATGTTTTTTGATATCAAACGATATGATCGAGCAAGCTATCTATCGGGTGGAATTGTTTTAGTCTTATTTGTGTTCGTCTATTTATTTAACCGGTTTGCTACAGGATTTTTATTTAGATCAACAGCAACTAATAGTGTCTTTATTGAACTTGCGATCGTTTTAGGTATTTTCTTCTTATATATTATTGTTAACTATTTAGTCTCAACATTAAATGATGGTGAAGGTCGGTTTAAAGATGTGTTTATCGCATCCACTTATATCTTGATTCCCTTTATCATTTTGATGCCACCACTCACCATATTGTCCCATTTCTTGACATATAATGAACTCTTCATCTTTAATTTCTATAGTGATATTGTTTTAGGATGGACGCTTTTATTACTCTTGATGTCTATCAAAGGCATTCATAACTATACATTCTTTGAGCTCATTAAGAATACACTCATTATTATATTTGGTATGTTTATATTAGTTTTAATTGGCTTACTGATTTATTCATTCTTAGGTCAATTAATCGAATTTGTTTTATCCATCATTAGGGAGGTGATCTACCGTGTCTAGAAGAACAGTTAAAAAGGTATTGCTCCTCTTGATTACCGTTTTCTTGATTCCTTTTGCAGTTCGGGGAGCTGAAGAGATCACTGAAGTAGAACTTCCATCCTTTGACAGAATAATGCCTTTCGTAGATTCAAACCGCTATTCACATCAAAAGAGTACTGCCTTAGCTTCAAAC
>JAEWVV010000199.1 GCA_023458995.1 Bacillota bacterium | reverse complement strand
GTGTACCGGTCAGATTTTATGTGATTAACTTGTATTCACATGCATTTAATTCGCCGTATCAACTTGGTTATGCATCTGCACTTGCTTGGATCTTATTCTTTGTCATCGTGATCTTCGCACTTATGTATGTCTTGATCAATCGTAGAATCCAAAGAAAGTATGAGTGATAATATGAAAAATGCGATGATACTAACTTTTAAAAATAAGAAAACATGGATGAATATCTTAAAATTTGTTGTCGTGAATGGTGCATTAGTGCTCGTCATGATTCCTCTTTTAACACTGATTATGACATCATTTAAGTCGTTAGAAGATATTATGTTACATCCAACCTCTTTTTTTCCAACTAAATGGGTTTTTACAAACTTTGTTACTGTATTAAAAGAGTTTCCATTTATGAGATATCTCGCCAACACCATTTTTGTTACAGTACTCAATAGTTTTGGCGTCGTTTTAAGCAGCGCACTTGTTGCTTATGGTTTCTCACGTTTTAATTTCAAATATAAAAACCTTATTTTTACAATAATGCTTGGTACGATTTTTATACCAGCTCAAATTTTGCAAATTCCTATGTTTGAACTTTACCGTAGTCTTGGTTGGTTCAATTCATATTACCCAATGATCCTCCCAGGCTTTTTAGGTGGTGGTATCGTAAACGTCTTTTTGATCAGACAGTTTATGAGTAATTTACCAAAACAAATGTATGAAGCAGCAGTTGTTGATGGAGCAAACGAGTTTCAGATTTTTTCAAGAATCGCTGTTCCTCTTTGTAAACCTGTATTGCTGACAGTTTTTATTTTTACATTTGTTGGAACCTGGAATGACTTTTATAGCCCATTACTTTATTTAACTGATGATAGTAAATACACATTAGCTTATGGCTTATATATGACGTTTAGTAAGTTCGAAGTTGCAGGTCAAACTGCATGGAATCTTGTATCGGCGGCTAATATTGTGTTTGTCATCCCAATTATCGCAATGTATTTCTTCTTCCAAAAGTATTTCGTGGAAGGCATTACATTAGGAAGCGTCAAAGAATAGTTAAAGAATACCCCAAATACTTGAAGATTGAGAGAATATAGATGAAAAAAATACTGAATGAGTTCGATTTAGCAGGTTATTATCCCTATAACCCCATTAAACAAGAGAGTATGGAGTTAGGACAAAAACTGCTTGGATGCACCCCTTGGATTAAAGGAAATGTTCCAGGAAGTATCTATCAGGATTTAATGGATGCAGGTTTAATCACCAATCCTTATTTTAATATGAACAGTTTAGCTGCTGAATGGGTGCCAACCCGCTGGTGGGTTTATGTCACTCATTTTGATCAGTCTCAAGGTGAAGATGAACTCATGCTTCATGTTGAAGGAATCAATTATAAAGCTCACATAGTTTTAAATGGTGTTGAAATTGGATTAACAGAAAATATGTTTGTTCCTAAAAAGTTTCTTTTAAATGATTTAAAAGAGCGTGATAATGAACTTAAAATAATTATTGAACATGCACCAGATGAATTTGGTCAAGTAGGCTATACAAATCAAACACTCACTCAAAAATCGAGATTTGATTACAAATGGGATTTTGGTATTCGAATGATTGATATCGGTATTTGGAGACCAATCTATTTAGAATCATATAAAGAAGTTTATGTGGATGACTACTATATCAGATTAAGTGAAGAAGACGAGATTTTACTTGATATAAATTTAAATAAAGGAATAGATGAATATCAAATTGATGTTCTTGTAAAAGATGGTTTTCAAGATGTTTATCATGAAATCTTGATGGTATCAAAAGGTGCAACCCACTATGAGACAGCATTCAAGATAGATGATTTAAAACGTTGGAGTACACATGATGATGGAAAACCGTATCTTTACTCCCTTGACTTGAAAGTTATAAATCATGGAAAAGCAATCGATGTTTTGTCAAAAAAAGTAGGTTTTAGATCATTAAAATTTGTATCAAATCTTGGAGCAGATTCATCTGCTCTTCCATATACATTAGAATTAAACGGCAAAAGAAAATATATTAAAGGTGTTAACATTGTTCCACTTGATATGATGATGGGAACTGTGACAAAAGATCGTTATCATCATCTCGTTAAACAATTGAAAGACATGAATGTTAACCTTGTTCGTATATGGGGTGGTGGAATGATTGCTCCTGAGGAATTCTATGAACTTTGTGATGCTTATGGAATACTCATTTGGCAAGATTTTATCCAGTCAAGTTCAGGAATCGATAACTTTCCTAGCCATCTAACTCCCTTTTTAGATAAAATGGCTGATACAGTTGAATACACAACAAAAGTCAAAAGAAATCATCCATCACTTGCAGCATTTTGTGGTGGTAATGAACTGATGGATAGTCATTGGAGACCCGTTGATTTATCAGTAGCTAATATTAAATTAATCTCTGATATCATTATGAAGAATTGTAGGGAAGTGATGTTCTTTCCATCAACACCATCAGGAGAAAGATTTGCGATTAATTTAGAAAATCAAGAACTGAACCATGATGTTCATGGTGATTGGCGTTACTTAGGTAGTGTAAAGCATTATCAATTCTATAACCAAATGAAGAATCTTTTGCATAGTGAATTTGGTGTCGATGGCATGACTCACTATGAAACATTAGAAAAAACAATGCCAAAAAATCTTTTAACTGTTCAAAGTTATGCAAAAGACTATGAATGGCGTCATCGTGCTGATTGGTGGAATACATTTGAAAGAGAAAAAGCTATCTTTGGTGAAATCAAAAATCTTGAAGATCATACATATTTAAGTCAGTTTATTCAAGCAGAAGGTTTAAGATATATCATTGACGCAAACAGAAGAATGATGCCCTATCAATCAGGTGTTATCGTTTGGCAGATGAATGAACCATTCCCCAACGGTTCTTGTACATCACTTGTTGATTATTACGGAAATCCAAAAATGGCATACTATAGTGCAGCTCAAAGTTATAATCAGGTTGTGTTAAGCTTAAGTTATGAAAAACTCATTTATAAACAAGAGGAAAAGGCAGAATTTAATTTGTTTTGTACATCAGATTTAGGTACAAACATAACCTATGATGTTGATATCATTGCAGATGACAAAACTATCAATCATGTGAGCGGAGAGTTTGATATGATATCAAACACATCCCGTTTTGTTGAATCAATTGAATTTGATATCCCTAAAAATGCCCATACGATTCATTTTTCAATGAAGTGTAAGACATCAGATTTAAAACATTTTGAAAATCATGTTTTAGTTCTTGTTGAACATGAGAATATGGACAAAGTACAACAAAAAGTTATCCGTTATGTTAAAGATTTCATGCATTTAAATTCGAACAAAATAAAATAGATTTTTGAGGTGGCTATGAACAAATTTTTTGTGATTTCACATACCCATTGGGATCGTGAATGGTATATGACTTTTGAACAATTTCGTATCAAACTTGTCGATTTAATGGATCACTTACTGACAATTATTGAAAACCAACCAGATTATGTTTTTAATCTCGATGCTCAAACCATTGTGTTAGAAGACTATTTAGAGATTAAACCATCTAAAAGACCGCTAATCGAAAAATACATTAAAAGTGGTCGTATTATCACTGGGCCTTGGTACTTACAAAATGATTTTAACTTAACCAGTGGTGAATCAACGATTAGAAATCTTCAAAAGGGTATCCAAATGGCGACCTCTTTTGGTGCTTGTCAACGCGTTGGATATGCTCCTGATCAGTTTGGTCATATTTCACAAATCCCACAGATTATGAATGGTTTTGATATTGATAATTATGTATTTGGTCGTGGTTATAAGCATTTTGTTAAAAAAGATGACTATTTTGAAATCAAAGATATGCCAACTGAGTTTACACTTGAAGGACCAGATGGATCCTCTGTTTTAGCTATCTACTTAAAAGAATGGTATAACAACGGTCAACGGTTTTCAACTAATCTTAATAAAGTTAAAAAACAACTTCAAATCAATATTGAAAAGTTTGAAAAGCATAACATTACACCCTATATTTTAATGATGAATGGTGTGGACCACTTAGAACCACAAGCTAATGTTCTAGACATTATTCAAGACCTCAAAAAACAAGGTTTTCAAATTGAACAAGTCTCATTTGAAAACTATCTCAATGAAGTTAAAAAATATATTAAAGATCATAATCTACAACCTGAAGTTTATAGAGATATCTTAAATAAAGGCGATGATTATAGTCTTTTAAGAGGAACATGGTCATCACGTATTCTTCAAAAAAGAATGAATGTTAGAGCTCAAGATGCTCTTGAAAGTCAAATTGAACCTTTATTAACCGTGTTGGAAAATGCTGGTTTTAAAGGTGTTTATGATTTTGATTATGTTCAATTCATGTGGAAATTACTTCTTAAGAATCATCCACACGATTCGATTTGTGGCTGTTCAAAAGATGCAGTCCATGCCCATATTGAGAATCGATATAGTGAATTAAAAGAAATAACAGATGGCTATATTAAGAAAACAATGGAACTTGCAAGTGCCTATGGTTATAAGACAAATAATGAAAACTATACGATTACAGTATTTAATAGTATCGATTTACCAAGAGCAGGTGTTGTAGAGCTTAAATTTGAGTTTATTAAAAAAGAGAATGTTAAAGGTTTTGATATTTTAACAGGGAATAAAGAAAAACTAAACTATATTATCCTTGACCACTATCAAGACATCAAGGATGTCACGAGCCCTGTGAATTTACCCGGTGTTCTGGATGTTGATGTTTATCATATTCTACTTGAAACACCTGTGGTTAAACCCTTTCAGTTTGATCAGTATATCATTGTTCCTCATCATGATGACGCTATTGATATGAAACAGGTAAACGAACCAAAGCATACTATTGAGAATGAATATTACACGTTAGAAGTTATTGATCGTAAAGTTCAAATGACTGACAAAAACAGAAACTTTATTTCAACGGAT
>JAEWVV010000198.1 GCA_023458995.1 Bacillota bacterium | reverse complement strand
TTCCCACACACTGGACAGAGTTCTCCTGTTTCTTTGGGTCCAATCTTTTTCATATCTTTTTCGGCTACTTCAACCATCGGAATAAAGTTATTGTAAAATCTTGAAATTAAATGTGAACCTTTTTGTTTACCTTCTGCAATCTCATCTAAAACAGTTTCCATACGTGACGTATATTCAACGTTAATAATTTTATTAAAGAATAATTCGAGTTGTTCAGAAGTCAGAATTCCTTGTTTCGTCGGTTTGAAACGTTTTTCTTCCATCTCAACATAATCTCTTGCCTTGAGGGTCTGAATGATTTGAGCATAGGTTGATGGTCTACCAATACCTTGAGCTTCTAATTCTTTAATAAGGGTTGCTTCACTATAGCGTGTTGGAGGTGTTGTTACTTTTTCTATTGAAATAACGTCTTTACTGTTTAATTCTTGTCCAACTTCAAGTTGAGGTAAAATCTTATCTTTTGACTTTTGATCATTAAATACTTTTAAGTGTCCATCAAAACGTTCAACACTACCTTCTAATCCGTAAAGATTTCCATTCGTTTCTAATGTGACTTTCGTGACATCAAAAATAGCAGGTGCCATAAGTGATGCTAAAGTTCTATTATAAATACGTTTATAGAGTTTGTATTCTTCCTTACTCAAATAAGGTTCTAATGATTCAGGTGATCTTGATAATGATGTTGGTCTAATTGCTTCATGCGCATCTTGAGCATTCGCTTTAGTTGACACATTGTATTTACCAAGATATTTAGGACCATAATGGGATTCAATATGTTGTTTAGCTTCTAAAATAAAGGGTTCAGCTAATCTGTTTGAATCTGTACGCATGTAAGTAATCAAACCAATGAGTTCACCATTAATTTCTTTACCTTCATAAAGTGCTTGTGCAATCATCATGGCACGGCTTGCACTCATCCCAAGATTAGATGAAGCATCTTGTTGTAATGTTGATGTAATAAATGGAGCTTTAGGTTGTTTTTTAGATTCTCGTGTTTGAATGTCTTTAACTTTGAAAGGATTTTCTGAAGACTTAACGATTGCTTCAGCTTCTTCCTTATTAAGACGCTTCTTTTCAGGGATAATATAGTTAGCAGTAAAGTGTGGGAATGCTGCTTCAATTTCATAATAAGTTTCAGGAATAAAAGCTTCGATTTCTTTTTCTAAATCAACGATTAGTTTTAAAGCAACAGATTGAACACGTCCTGCAGATTTTGATTTAATCTTTGACTGAAGTAACTTCGATAATTTAAATCCAATGATACGGTCTAATATTCTTCTTGCTTCTTGTGAATATACTAAATGTTGATCAATCGGTCTTGGATGATTTAAAGCTTCTAAAACAGCAGGTTTTGTGATTTCTCTAAAAACGATACGGTTTGAAGCCTCGGGATCAAGTTTTAAAAGTTCTGCTAAATGCCAACCAATAGCTTCCCCTTCTCTATCAGGGTCGGTTGCAATTAATACTTCTCTACCTTTAGCTTTGGTAATCAGTTCTTTCACTAACGCTTGTTTTCCTTTGATGGTTACATATTTAGGTTTAAAATGATCATGGATATCTAATCCAAGACCATCAACTCCTGAAGTTGAAAGATCACGCACGTGACCCTTTGAAGACAAAACAAGTACATCATTTCCGACGTAACTTGCAATAGTTTTTGATTTTGATGGTGATTCCACAATGATAAGTTTCTTACTCAAACATACACACTTCCATTTCCATATCAATTATAGTGTAAAGAAAGCAATTGTCAAGACAAATCGATTAGACAATTTTCATATATATTTCATAATATATATCTTTTTTTTAACACTTTATGATACACAAAAAATCGGTAATTTACTTTTAAATCTCCCATGATTAACCATATTTAAGAAACAAAAAGGGTGAACATCACCCTATTCATCATAATTAAATAAATCTTTTTTGACCATGGATTTAATCGGTTCATACGTCTTTCTATGAATCGGTGTAATCCCATATGCCTTAATGGCATCGACATGTTCTTTTGTGGGATATCCTTTATGTTTAGCAAACCCATATAAAGGAAAAAGCTTATCCATTTCCATCATATAGCCATCACGTGTTGTTTTGGCTACAATCGATGCTGCAGCAATCGATACAGATTTTGCATCACCTTTGATAATCGATTGCATGGGAATATCTATTTCCATGGGCATTGCATCACTTAAGATATACTCAGGTCTAACTTTTAACTGTTTGATTGCTGATAACATCGCTTCTCTACTTGCTCTATAAATATTGATGAGATCAATTTCTTCAACCGATGAAATCCCTATACCAATCGCAACCGCATTTTCTTTGATTTCGATTAATGCGAGTTCTCTTTCTTTTTCAGTTAATTTTTTTGAATCATCCACATAGGTAAATGTAGCACCTTTTTTTAAGATGACAGCAGCTGCAACCACAGGACCAGCGAGTGGACCTCTTCCAGCTTCATCAACACCAGCGATATAAGTTATTCCTTTTTCATAGAGTTCATGTTCAAATTGATACATCTTGAGGTCTGTCAAAAGAAAGTCCTCCTAACTGCTTGTTTCTTACGTCTGTTAAAACGATTTGGTAAATACGTGATAGATCAAGTTCTCCACCTTTTAAAAGACATCCTCTTTTTTTACCAATCGCTTCTAACATCATTTCGTATGTCATATCTTGTGTAATTTGATAACGTTCGAATAGACGATCTGGATAAAAGTCTTTTAAAAACGTGAGTGTATAGTGAACAACATCATCTTCTGGTAATATCTTATCTTTAATCGCACCAGTCACTGCCAGATGATACCCTACTTTGGGATCATCAAACTTAGGCCATAAGACACCTGGTGTATCAAGAAGTTCAAAATCATCACCAAGTTTAATCCATTGCTGACTCTTTGTCACACCTGGGGTATTTGCAGTTTTAGTTGCTGATGATTTGGATATCTGATTGATTAACGTTGATTTACCAACGTTTGGTATCCCTAAAATCATACAGCGAAGTGCACGTCTTTTTAAACCTTTGTTTTTTTCTCTATCTAATTTTTCTTTTAAGATATCTTCAGCAAAAGGTCTAATCTTGTTCACATTTTTTCCTGTTGATGCATCTATCTTTAACGTATGGTAGCCTTGTTCTTGATACATCTTCATAAAGTGGTTTGTCACTTTATCATCAGCTAAGTCCATCTTATTAAATAAGAGCATCATCGGTTTATGTTGAATAATCTTATAAAGTTCAGGATTCATCGATGAATAGGGAAGTCTCGCATCTAATAAAACGAAGACGATATCCATCAGTTTTACTCTTTCTTTTATTTCTCGAAGCGATTTAAACATGTGGCCAGGAAACCACTGAATTTGTTTTGAGTTCATTTGATTCCTCCTAATGGCCAAAGTCTAAAAATGGCTTTTCCTACAATTTGATCGATATGAATCGGTCCAACATCATGACTGCGTGAATCGATTGAATTATTCGCATTATCACCAAAAACAAGATAGTAAGATGATTTTAACACTTCATCTTCCATCATCTCTTCAATTTTTTGTTTACCAAGATCATCAAGTTCATAGAAAACACCTTCGGGTGATTTAGGAAATTCTCCATTAATTTGAATACGGTAACGACTGTTACCTAAATCATAAAATTTAACGGTATCACCGGGTAGAGCTTGTACGCGTTTAATGTAATATGTTTCATCATCAATTCTTACAATAACAACATCTAAATAATCTGGTTCATATTCAAAATGATAAATTAAGACACGGTCACCTTCTTTTAGTGTTGGTGACATCGATGAGTATTTAACAACGGAGGGTAAAACAAAAAACATAAATGCCATGAAAATACCCATCAGACTCACACTTGAAAATGTGATCCAATCCAGTATTTCAAAACGTTGTTTCGCCCAGAAACCTTCATTTAAATCTCTGGTATGTCTTGTTTCTTTAATAGATAATACAATTGAAATAATCGCAACCAATGTAGCGAAACTAAAACCGGTCATCGCCCATCGTAATGCAAGTTTTGATACGTTTAGTGCATAAAAAATGATGGTTAACATCATAAAGATTACAGAGATGAAAAGTGTTTGATATGCTTTCTTTACGGTCATTGTAACCATCCTTTTTTTATTCGATATTTGCTAAAATTTCTTCTAATTCACTTGGTGATACTAAAACTTCTCTCGCTTTCGTTCCTTGTCCCTTTGATACGATTTCAAATTCTTCCATCATTTCAAATAGACGTTGTGCTCGGTTAAAACCGACTTCAAATTCTTTTTGAATTGTGTTGATGGATGAATTACCCGTAGATACAACATAACGTGCAACATCACTAAATAGATCATCAGTGATCACTTGTTTATTTTTCAATTGTTGTTTTAATGCATCATGTTCAAAAATGTAATCTGGATTTGACTGTTTACGTATAAAGTCTGTAACTGCGTAAATTTCATCATCTGGAATATAAGCACCTTGAAGACGATGTGTGCGGTCAGCACGTTTTAACAACATATCGCCTTTACCAAGAAGTGCTTCAGCACCTGCGCCATCAAGGATTGTCGTTGAATCGACAAATGAAGCCACTTTAAATGCAATACGTGCTGGAATGTTTGACTTAATCGTACCTTTAACAACGTCTGTTGTAGGTCTTTGAGTTGCTACAAGCAAATGAATACCTGCAGCTCTTGCTTTTTGTGTTAAACGTTGAATGCTATCTTCAACATCATGAGGTGCAACCATCATGAGGTCAGCAAGTTCATCGATTACAATGACGATATAAGGCATCTTCTGATGATCTACAAGCCCACGTTTTACATTATCATTAAATGACTTAATGTCACGTGCTCTACTACCTGCAAAAAGCTGATATCTTTTTTCCATCTCGTTTACTGCCCAGTTTAATGCTGCAGCAGCCATTTTAACATCTGTGATAACTGGTGTAACAAGATGAGGAAGATCATTATATGGTGTAAGTTCAACCATCTTAGGGTCAATTAAGATGAGTTTTAAATCTTCTGGTGAGTTCTTGATTAAAAGACTCACTAAAACTGTATTCACACACACAGATTTACCACTATTGGTTGCTCCTGCAATTAATCCATGAGGCATGGCTTGAATATCGACATAGATGTTTTCTCCATCAATATCAACACCAAGCGCAACTTTTAAGGGGTGATCTAAATCATCTAAGAATTCTTTTGTATCAACAACGTTACCAAAAGCAACTATTTCTGTTTTAAAGTTTGGAACTTCAATACCTACATAAGGTTTACCTGGAATGGGTGCTTCAATACGAATCGATTTAGATGATAAGTTCATCATCAAGTTTTCTTGAATGGATGTCACACGTTTAACGTTAACACCAGGTTCAAGAGCAATCTCATATCTTGTAACTGTTGGACCTTTTTTAGACCCTGATACTTCACCTTCAACACCAAATTGATTGAGTGTTGAATTAATAACATCGATTTGATCGAGTAACCATTGTGGTTTTTCATCTAGATCTCTTTGTTTTTTAGAGAATAAATTAACCGGTGGATAAAGATATGATTTTTCTTCTTTAGGAATAAAATCTACTTTTTGAACAACTTTCTCACGACTTGCATTTTCTTTTTCTCTTATTGAACCAAAATCAGATGTAACAATCGGTTGTTCTTGTTTAGGTCGTTTATACGTTTCAAAAACAGGTTCGCTTTCCACCTTTTTTTCTTCCATCACAGGTGGCACATAAGCAACCGTTCTTTTAGGTTCTGGATTTGCCTTAAAGGGCATGGGATCTGGCTGATATGTTTCTACATCTTTAATATGTCTTGCAATCGGCTTAAAGACTTTCTTTTCTTCCTTTTGCTCGATATGCTGGTCATCACCAGGTGTATAAGATGATGGTCCAAAATAATCTTCTCTCGTTTTCATCGAAACGATATTCGTAAACTCATAGTATTTATTACCATGTTTTCTAATCGCTTCTTCTTCAGATAATTTAGGTTTTGTTCTAAACGCGTCAAAACGACGTGTTGTATCACCAGTATCTTTAATCGTAAAAGGTACGGTAACAACATCTTTTACACTACGTCCAAAGATTGGGGAAACAAAACGGTCTTTTTTATACTTTTGTTTACCTCGAATCCCTTCGAGTTTAACAAATTGAGGGATAACAAACGGTACTTTAACTACATTGAGTTCAACATTTTCTTTTGTTTTTTTCATGTTATTCCTCCCCTTCTTCAACAACACTCTTAATATCTTTTTTCATTTCATTATAAAGTTGGTCAACATCCATATCAATTGTCTTCTCTTCATCGAAGACTTTCTTGCTATAGATCTTATATGTTTCTTCACCTGTAATCTTGATGAGTGCAACCCCGATTTGAATACTGATGATTTGAAGTGCAACTTCTTTTGTTAAACGTCTAAACCAGTAAACTGGATTAACAGCATTTAATACTGCACCAGCAGCTTTTGTAATCCCTGAATATTTTTTCGCGGTTTTAACAATCACGTTTTTTTCGATTTTATTTTTTACTTCATTCATTTCAACAATCTTAGCAAGTGTCCAACCACGTGTAAGTTTTAAGATCTTCGATGATGCCATCAATTCTTGAAAACGGTCAGTAATATAATGATTAAGCATTAACGTCTCATCAATGGTTAGTTCTAAATAAGGATACTTCGATTTAGGATAAAACTTTTTAGCGATATCTACAGATAATTCTTTATTCACTTCAAGTAAATGTTTTCCGTAACCAACAGCTTCTCTCGATTCCTTATCTTTAAAGAGTTTAATCGCATCTTGAATAAGCCATTTTATCTCTTCTTCATCGATATCTTGTTCATCTGTCTTTCTAAGTTTTAAACCTTTATTCATGTTTTTAAGGACAGCATAAACATAGATCAATAAAAGCACTAAAAAGCCGAAACTTATTCCGATCAAAAAGCTGATCAATGATGAAAAATCAAATCGAAGTGGCCCTATTGTGAAAAAAAGATCCATAATTGCTTATCCTCCTAAAATATATTATAACATGTACTCATGTTTTTGATTCAAACCACAAACAAAAAGGAGCCAACGCTCCTTCATCTGTATTATGCATTTAATGGGTTATAAAATGTGTAGAAAACAATTTGAGCAACCGCACCCTCAGTCGTATAAGAAACGCTACACTCTAAGACTACATATAGACGATCAAGTGAATAAAGATAATCGATATAGTCAAGAAGTTTTTCAGGTTCAGAAATCGTTAAATTCACTGCGATTCGAACAAAATTAACAGATGCTGGTAATGCTTGTTGAAATGGAGAAGATACATCTTCGTTATAAGATACTCGATAATCATCAACTACTTCAAAACCAGATGCATTTAAAACATAATTTAGTTCTTCATTAACGATATACTGACTATACGTTCTTGGTAAATAAGGGATAAGTTCATCAATTGTAGCAATCGATTCAGTTTCTTTTATAGAGAGAAGTTGATCGATTTCTTGTTGGATTTGTTGACCTTGCTTTTCAATTTGATCAATTTGATTTGACTGATAACGATAAACACCTAAGTAAGCAACGATTCCTACAAGGAGAACTAAAGCTAAAACATAAACAAATTTAATTTGAGAAAGTTTTTTCCCAAAGATATCATATTTACGCATATTGAATCGTCACCTCCATCGTTAAGGCTAAAGTTAAACGATACGTAGGTTCTTCTTCAATCCAGCGTTTATCTGTCTTTTGATCGATAATTCCATATGCTTCATAGATAACTAAAACATATTCATAAAGTTCTTGTTCATTTGTTCCCTGAATAACCACTTTGATCTGTTTTAACTTAGTATCGACTTGATAACTACGAATTAAAACAGTTGCAGTTTCTGAATCAAGCAAATCCAAAAGATAAGGAGTAAATGGATATTCTTGAGCAGAAATATAGTCATATGAAGCATTGTAGTTTGTTTGATCTACCGGAAATTTAATGGGTTGTTCAGTTTCTTCACGTAACATGTCAAGTTGTATTTGAAGAACGTTGTTTTGGTTTTGTGCCATTCGCTTTTCTTCTTCAAGTGCGTAATAAGGAATATAGACAAGCAAAACGAAAATAATGATTGCCATCGATAGAACCATGATTTGATGACCTAAAACAGTTTTTTTAGAAATTCGTTTTAAGTTAAATTCTATTTCATCTTGTGTGCGATATGCTTCACCCTTCATCATGGCATAAGGAATGATGCATGCATTTGGAAAATTATTTTCTTCAATTTTTAGATTACATAATTGAGCATTAAAAGAACCTAGTCGTTTGATCACGGATACTTCTAAATCTCTATTGGCATCCTCTTCATGAATATTGAAGACAAGAACTTTATCAATCGATTTTTTCCCTTTTCTTAAA
Source organism: Bacillota bacterium (assembly GCA_023458995.1). Classification (GTDB taxonomy): domain Bacteria; phylum Bacillota_I; class Bacilli_A; order Acholeplasmatales; family Acholeplasmataceae; genus Peloplasma. The sequence continues at coordinate 3,786 of JAEWVV010000198.1, read as the reverse complement.
TTGAACTTATAATAATTGGCAATTCGTTCAACATAGTTTTCAACCATCAAGGCATAATCTTCCATACCGCCTTCAGATTCTTCAATCATGTTGAAAATAGGAAATCCGTTTTCAACTATTTGAATTGAAAACATACCCTTATACATATTGACAAACATTACGATATCATCAAGTTTACCAATTTCCTTGGTATACATATTATAGAAAGGTATGGATGCAATCTCATATTTTACTTCTTTAGCTTTAAGTCTATCAAAAACATCATAATAAGCATGGAGTAAGTCTCCATCTGTAATAAGAGCAATCACACGAATTGTTTGTTCGTTTTGTTCTCTGATAAAATGTGTGACAACAGGATTTGAATAAGGGTAGTGCAAGGTCTTATTTCTTTGTTCGTCTAAATACTGTTCAATCGTCTTTTTATCGAGATCTTCAAGCTTAATTTTTACATCCCTGATCAAGATGTTTTGATCATGAATAGCTAGGGTAATTGTTCTTGGTTTTACATTGAAACGTTGAAATAGCGTTTTTATCGTTATAAGCACGTTTTCCGGCTCTTTGATATAGCCGTTTTCAATCGCGTTTTTCTCGAAATATTCGATACCATATGAGGGGTGATCAACACCTGATTGACGTTCAAAAAAACTAACGAATTGATCCGTTATAAATAAAGCGACATCACTTCTTCTTTTACGCATCATTTTCACATCCCAAATAGTTTTAGATAGCCTTCAATCATGGCATCTCCATATAAATAAGCAATTACAACACCCATTGCAATAAAGGGAACAAGCGCAAATTCTTTTGATTTCATTCTTACCTTTATCATACCATAAATAAGCCCGAGTATAGATGCAAGAAATAAGGATAAGAAACCTTCTTCAACTGTTAATAACCAACCGATGAAGAAGTATAACTTAACATCTCCACCACCAAGAGCTTCTCTTTTATAGATTTTTGAGAAGATATAACTGATTAAAAAGAGTGTGATAAAAAGAACAGCTGAAGATAATAAATATGTCTTCCACTCGCCTTCAATAATGCGAATAATCATCAGTGGAACAACTCCAATCATCCAAACGCGGTCCATGACGATCATGTGTTTTTGATCAGATATAGCCTCGATAAAAAACACACTAAACATGATGAGAATCACGATGAGTTCTAACGAAAATCCTGCATAAAGATAACTTACCATAAAGATAAGTCCACCGAGCAATTCATAGAGTGGATAACAATAATTAATCTTTTGATGACAGTGACTGCATCTTCCCTTATTCACTAAATAACCAAAAATAGGGATGATATCAATCATCCGTAAGGTTTGGTGACATCTGTCGCACATCGATCTTCCCAAAATTGTCTTTCCAACAGGAATTCTTTGTCCAACCAGTAGATAAAAAGATGTGAGTAACGCTCCAAATAGGAAAAATAGAACACTATATAGAATATCCATAGATCTCCTTATGAAAGAAAAGGAGGCCCAGTGAGTATGGTACCTCCAAGTTCATGAGAACCAGAAATAAGACTAATTTTATGCAGCTAATACATCAAATCCGTTAATGAAAAGTGATGTTAATGCGGTTGCAGTTAAAGGATCAGGTTCAGCACCAGCAGCAAAGAATGTCACTGTATTACCACTTACATAAATCCAGACATCAACTTGTGCACCAGCAGCAGTTGTTGATACGACATTATCTTTTAGTTCAAGATATCCAGTAGTACCAGTTAAATCAGATAATTCAAATAATGTATCACTTTCTGAAGTTGCATAAAGTTTTGCAGATTCTAAGATTTGTGTGTAGGTTGCTTCAGCAGCTCTTTCCTTCTGACGTTCGATAAGACCACCAATGGTAGGTACCGCAATTGCAGCAATAATACCTAAGATTACAACAACAGCAAGTAATTCTACAAGCGTGACACCCTTTCTATTCTTGAGTAATTTAAACATGTTTAACCTCCTCGTTAAATCATACGGTTTATATTATAATCTTATCACTAATTCGTGATAAGTAAATACTTCTTGTCACTCTTTAATAAAAACTTAAGGAATTTAAATTTGAGAGCCTAATGAAAGCATTGGTAGCATAATAGCAAGGATCATCACGCCAACAATGGCATAAACAATAATTAATAAAATCGGCTGTATAGAGTTTTTAAGTTGTTGAACTCTAAGTTGCGTAATACCATTGTAATAATCAGACAAATTCTCCATCATCTTTGGAATATTTCCTGTTTTCTCACCGGTAGAAATCATTCTTGCCATAATTGGATCAATAAAATCACTTTCTTCAAAAGACTTTGAAAATGGATTTCCATCTTCGATATACTTAAGTGTCTTCTTAATCAAATCGACATAAATCACATTGTTAATAACACCTTTAACCGTTTGAAGTGCTTTAACCGAATTGATTCCATTCGATAACATTTGGGATAAAGAATTTGCAATTGTTATTTGGTTATTCATTTGAATCAAACTACCGAAGATTGGGAGTTTCAGTAAGACTACCGAGAGAAAATAATGGAAACGATGAACGTATTTATTGAGTAATATAAAGATAACTACAAAAATGAATATACCCCCAAAGATAATCAGTGCATAAGACTTAAGGAATGTCCCAACATTTAAGAAAAACTGGGTAATTCTTGGAAGTTTAGCACCTTCAAAGGATGCAAATAATCCCGTGATGTTTGGGAATACAAAGATGAGCATACCTGCAGCAATCACAAGTGCTGCAACCAAATAGATTAAAGGCATTCTTAAAGCTCCTTTAATCTCGGTTTGAATCTTTAACTGCGATTCATAATAATCAGCCATCTTCATAACTGTTGAACCAAGCTCCCCAGATAACTCCCCAATTTCTACCATTTGAACGAGTAAATTTGGAAAATCCTTTGGTCTTTTCGATAAAGCCTTGGAAAATGATAAGCCATTATTAATCTGTTGGAATAATTCGAAATAAAGTTTTCTTTGATTTCTATTTTCTTGTTGAAGCGATAAGAGTTCTAAAGCAGTAATAAGCTTAATCCCTGCATTTAATAATGAACCTAACTGTTTTAAAAAGAAAATAAGCTGTTTAGGTTTTAATAATCTACCAAATGTAATACTATCTAATTTTGATAAAAGACTATTCGATTCAGTAATATTTTCAATCTTATAGTTTTTAAGTTGAAGATATTTAATAACGACATTGCGATTTAAAGCTTCAATCGTACCTCTGACTTTCTTGCCATCAGCATTTGTCGCAAGATACTTATAGTTTTTTAAATCCATGTTATCACTCCAGTTCGTTTGCGACTTTGAGTACTTCTTCGAGTGTCGTTATCCCTTTTTTAACCTTTTGTAATCCAGATTCAAGAATGGTCATCATACCTTCATTACGTGCTTGTTTGGTAAGTTCAATGACATTTGCATTTTCTGCAATTAGACGTTGGAAGTTTTTTGTAATGGGTAATACTTCAAAAATACCAACACGTCCCGCATATCCTTTGAAGTTACATGATGGACATCCCTTAGCACGTTTAACATGATCAATATCCATTCCATATTTCTTAAACATAACAACTTCAGAAGGTGTTGGTTCATCTTCATAACTACATTCAGAACACAGACATCTGACTAAGCGTTGTGAGATAATTCCCGATAAGGATGATGCAATCAAGAAAGGTTCTATTTCCATATCTAGAAGACGTGTAACGGTCTTTACAGCATCATTGGTATGAATTGTTGATAAAACCAAATGACCCGTTAAAGAGGCACGTATCGCGATTTCCGCAGTCTCTACG
>JAEWVV010000197.1 GCA_023458995.1 Bacillota bacterium | reverse complement strand
AAGATGGCCATCACTGGCCATCTTGATTAAACACGTAGCATTCTTTCATCCTTAAATGTTTCGACGATGGCATAATCGTTATCCTTAACAATAACCAAGCTGGTATTGACATAGTTAATGATATTCGAAACACGTTGAGGAGGTACAGCAATAAAGAGTTGAATGGATAAGCTGTTATAGAACTTCATCATCGCATCAATTCTTGATTCATCCATGTTATTAAATGCTTCATCAAATAAAACGATACAGCCAGAGTCTACACGACGATTCTTCGTAAGTAGTTGTTGGAAGGATGCAGCAATAACAATATAGAATGGAACTTGGGTTTCACCACCCGATTTTTCTTTAGATACTTTAGAGAAATAAGATTTATTTCCGTTTTTATTGGTGACTTCAATATCGTATGACATGTAGTTACGATAATCTAAATACTTATACGTGAGTTGGTCAAACTCTGGATCATTAGATGCAATCTTTTCAAAGAGTTCCATTAAGATTTGTTCATTCTTTTTGGTTAACCCTTCCGTGAATAGTGTATGTTTTTGAATGGCATCATTTCCCATAATAATCTCATAATAGAGTTTATAATCAGGAGATTCTGATGCACGGTAAATGAGTTGATAGGAGTCACTACCGAATGTCTTATCGGTAAGTGCATAGTTTAACTCTTCAATTTGTTGTTGAGCATTTTCAATGGATGCTCTAAGTTTTCCAACAAATTCTTCTTTAAATCCAATTTCTGAGTTTCTTCTTAGTTCAGATGCTTCTTGTTCATAACGGATTAAGTTATTATTTCTAATGAGTTCTGCCTCTTGTTCATAGGTTAGAAGAGATTCAAACTCAGGAGTTGGACCAAAGTGATAAGATATATTAAAGAGTTTCATCTGGTTGATGAGATCAGCTTCACCACGAACGATTTGTCCGGTAAGACTCACGTTAGATTGTGCAAGATACTCCGTAATCTTATCATGGTCATGCTTCATCTTTAGTTTAAGTGCATAAAATTGTGTATTGGCAAGTGATAATTTTTCTGGATGCTTAAGTGATAAAACCTTTTGTTCTTTTGCATAACTTTCAATTTTATCTTTAATGTCATCGATTAAATCATAAACACGTTGTCTATTTTCACGTAGTGTTGCAATTTCACCCACGAGTTGTTCAGAATCCGTGCGAAGTTGTCTTCTTTGAATACGTGCTTTTTCGATTTGTTCATCTAATTTTTGAATGTTCTTATCTTTACCAAGAGATGCGATTTGACTTTCAATTTGTGCATATTCTTTTCTGGTTTGCTTGATTAGATCTAAATATTTCAATTGACCTTGGTGAACAAGTTGACTTGATTTTGATTGATTGAGTAAACGCATGATCCGATCATTCTTATCGGATAGATCATAAAGTTTATCCATTTTAGATTCAAGAATGGAAAGTTGTTTTTGCTCCATTTCTAACTGCATTATGGTAGCACTTGAACCAATGTATGGAATTTCATACGTTCTTGGATTGATTTGACGTGCTGTATGATTGCCATAGGTCATACATGTCGGTGTAATTGCACGATTAAAGTTTTTTAAGTCTTGGACGTTATCAACACAGAATGTATTGTTCATGATCATATTGACGTAATAACGAGCATAGTTATTGTCTGTCGTTACTTTTTCTGCTAAAGTACCTGGATTTACTTGATCATATGCGTTTAATTTTTGAGTGTTCACTAACCCTACGCCATAAATCTTGAGTTCAAATTTAACACGGTCATAAATATCTAGTGCATCACTAAAATAAGCTGGATCAACAATGATATCGAAACGTTGTGTTGAAAGATAACCTTCAAGCGCATTTCTCCATTTTTCGTCATTAACTTCAATCATTTCGCATAAAGGTCTAACTCTAACTTCTTTTTGATAGTGAGAAGATAGTTCATCGTTTAGTGCTTTAATTAAAGATTCAACATAAAGTGGATATGTTTTAACATGACGCTTGAGTTGACTAATACGTATTTGAGTTCCGCGAATCTCTTCTGATAAATCTCTTTTTTCTGCTTCAATTTTATCTTTTTCAGCAAAATAAGCTTGTTTATAAGAACTTACTTCAACATCAAGTGCTTGCAAATGTGATTCAAGTTCATCTGTTGATAAACTATCTTCATTTGTTTGCATATAGTTTACAAACGCTTTTAAGCTTTGACTTGGAAGTAAATTAATAAGTTCTTTAATGGCATTAAATTCTTTGACTAAAAGATCTTTAAGTTGAGTGATAACTTCTTTTTGTGCTTCGTATTCATTTCCTTTTTTCTTTAAGGCATCTTGATAACCTTGAAGCGTTCTGGTTAAGTCTGAATCATTTTTAGCACGTTCTAAGTTTAAAATGTTTTGTTCAACATCTTCAACTTGTTCATCAACTTGAGCTTTCGCATCTCTTAAGTAGTCAAGACGTTTATCAATGGTCAGAAGTTTTTGTTCCTGTTCCTTCATGAACGCTTCTCTCTTTTCAACCCAGTTCAATTGATCAATAATCAAGTTGATATCTTTTTGGTCTCTATTTTGAGTAATATCTTCACCCGTTTGAACAATTGCATCTAGTTTTTCTAGTTTTTCACGATCTCTTTTGATCTGTGCTTCAACTTTTTTTAACTGTGCAACATTATTCTTAAGTGACTGAATATCGATGGGATCATCATCTAATAAAAACTCAAAAACGAATGCTTGTAAGTCAATCGATCTAAATGCAAGTGCTTTAGGTAAAATACGTGCATATTTGGTTGCATCCATACCAAAGAAACGTGCGAGTGCATCT
>JAEWVV010000196.1 GCA_023458995.1 Bacillota bacterium | reverse complement strand
ACTCACTTCTTACTAAATACATATTTAAAAATCCATTGATAAATTCAATCTTTTCAATGCGTTTATCCAAAGATAAGACATCACTGAATTTTTGAAAAACAACCATTGGACTTAACTGCCAAAGTTTTGCATATGAGAAAAGAGGTATGGCTAAGTCAGCATTTCCCTTCTTAGGCTCTTCCACGATTACATTGTCGATTTCAAATGCTTTTTCTAAGATATTTTTAATATCCGTTTTAAATGTTTCTATCATATCTCATTTTCCTTTTTAATCAAAAAAAGCACGATGTGCTTTTTTATTCGTTGATCAGATCAATTGAATCTTCAAAGAAGGTTCTCATGTTACGATTAATATCGGTTGCTGTTAAGTTTTCTGCGGGTACATAAATCTTAACAAGTTCTCCATCAATGATTAAAGCAATTTGTGGTGTTGTTTCAACGATTTGTGAATACTTAGCTGCTAATGAATTATATCCGTTTAAGTCTTTTGTTGTATCTAAGTAGTACACTTTGTCAACATATTCACCCATTCCTGTTGAATCAAAATACTTTGACAGAGGTGCTACGTGTGCTTGACAACCTGGGCAAGCTGCATATCCAATAAATACGACAACAACTTCTTCTTTTTCAATAATATCTTCTAAGCCTTTTTTAAAGAGTCCGCCTTCATAACTTACTTGATATAATGGATGATCTTTAGATAAATCTGTTACACCATAAGCGGTATAGGCATTATAAATTCTTTCTGGGTTATTCGGTGAAAAAATAAGTAGTAATGCAAGGATGACCACGAAGAATCCTCCGATTGCAATCCATGTAATGGGACTTACCTTTGCTTGGTTTTGATTATACTTATCTACTTTCACGTTTATGCTGTTACTTGATCTAGGCATGATTGTGTAATTCCTCCTCGTTTGACTATTCGTAATTATAGCATAAATAGAGTCAATCTTTCAATCTGAAACTCTAAGTTTATGAATTATGATAAAATGTGAGAACCAAAGACCTTTTCAAAGATCTGATCGACGTATTTAAAGTGCTTTTGATCACTAAAAATTTCTTTTTGTTCAATGGTTGTTAAATAAGTGTTAACAACACTATTCTTTAATAAAAGATCTTTTAAATCAATCTTATTTTTTAATGCTTCATAGGATAACTTTTGAACTAAATCATAGGCATCTTCTCTACTCATTCCTTTTTGGATGAGCATTGATAAAGCATTTTGTGCAAAGACGACACCCCGTGTAAGTCCAATATTTTCAATCATTTTATCCGGATAAACTTGAAGTGTATCCAGTGTATCTTTATAACGGTTTAACATGTAATCAACAAGTGAGGTTGCATCCGCTAAAATGATTCGTTCAACGGATGAATGTGAGATATCTCTTTCATGCCATAACGCAATGTCTTCATAGCTTGATAGCATGTAGCCTCTAACAACGCGTGCAAGACCTGATATGTTTTCACTTGATATAGGATTCTTCTTATGTGGCATCGCAGATGATCCTTTTTGATTTTCTGCAAAATACTCAGAAACTTCAGAGACTTCTGTACGTGCTAAATGTCTAATTTCAATCGCAATCTTTTCGAGTTCACTCGCGATTAATGCTAAGCTTGATAGATAATGTGCATGGCGATCACGCTGAAGCGTTTGAGTTGCAATATGTGATTCTTTTAAACCTAATCTTTTAGCTGCTAGCATTTGAATCTTAGGTGTACTTTGTGAGAAATTACCAACTGCACCACTTAACTTAATGAGAGAGACCTCTTCAGACGCATGTAAAAATATTTGTTTTAGTCGTTTAAAATCTTCATACCAAAGGGCAAACTTTAAACCAAATGATGTGACCTCTGCATGGATACCATGCGTTCTTCCCATCACTTTTGTATTCTTATATTGAAATGCTTTCACCTTTAAGATATCCATAAGATTATCAATACCATCTAGAATAATTTGATTCACATCTTTTAAGATTAATGATTGTGCACTATCAACGATATCCGTAGATGTTAATCCGTAGTGAATCCATTTCTTTTCATCACCTAAAGATTTTGATACTGCTCTGGTGAACGCAATCACATCATGCTTCGTTTCTTCTTCTAGTTGTTTAATGTCTTCAAGTGTAAACGTCGCTTTTTCTAATGCATCATACGTCTTTTGATCAAAAAGACCTTCTTTCATCCAAGCATAGCTTGCTGCAAGTTCAACTTTTAAAAATGTCTTAAACTTATGCTCATCACTCCACAAATCTTTAAGTAAACCTCTTTGATAACGACTAATCATAAAATCACTTCCTATTCAAAGAATGATGTAACCATGATCGTTTGATTGCGGTCTGGTCCGACACTAAACATACCAATCGGAACTCCTACCAGTGTGCTTATCGTTTTTAAATACTCTTTCGCATTTTCTGGAAGTTCTTCGTAAGACTTAACACCTGTAATATTTTCTTTCCAACCAGGTAAGCTAATATAGTTTGGTTTACAATTCATAAAGTCTTCGATACTTGCTGGAATCGAATCAATGGTTTTTCCATCAAGTTCATAAGATACTGCAATTTTTATTTCATCAATACCCGTTAAAACATCCAAAAGTGTAACCGCAAGATAACTTAATCCTGAAACACGTTTTGTATGCTTTAAAATGACTGTATCAAGCCATCCAATGCGTCTTGGACGTCCTGTTGTTGTTCCGTATTCACGACCTATTTCTCTAATAAAATGCGCGAGTTCTCCTTCAATTTCTGAAGGCATTGGGCCAGATCCAACACGTGTTGTATAAGCTTTTGTCACACCGATAGCACCTTCTAATAGCCAAGGTGCAATCCCTGTGTTTAAGGGTACGGATGATGCTGTAGGTGAACTTGATGTAACAAAAGGATATGTCCCATGATCCAAACAAAGTAGTACACCTTGAGCACCTTCAAATAAAATTTTCTTATTATCTTCAATTAATTCATTTAAATAACATGATGTATCTTTAACATAAGGTCTCATCACATCTGCATAAGATAAATAGTCTTTATAAACCGTATCAAAATCAATTAATGATGCGTTATAGCTTTTTAATTCTTCATTCTTTTGTTCAATACGTTCTTTAAGTGCATGATAAAACCTCGTTTGATTCATTAATGTTTCAACACGAATACCACTTCTTGCTGCTTTATCGGTATAAGCTGGTCCAATTCCTTTATGGGTCGTCCCAATCTTTTCATCACCTTTTTTATTTTCATACGCTTTATCAAGTTCTAAATGATAGGGTAACACGATATGTGCACGATCTGAGATCGATAATTTAAACTCATTTTTTATCTTAGAAATTTCTTCAACGAAAGCTTTAGGATTGATCACCATTCCATTTGCCATCACATTTTCAATATGAGGATTTAATATACCTGATGGTAAAAGATGAAGACTATGCTTCTCGGAATTAAAAACAACCGTATGCCCAGCATTATTGCCACCTTGATAGCGAACAACAACATCTGCTTGTTGTGCTAAGTAATCTGTAATTTTACCTTTACCTTCATCACCCCATTGGGTTCCAACAACAACGATTCTTTTCATGTAATCCTCCTTGAAATTGATGTCTCATAAATGAAAAAGTGGTCTTTCAACCATATTGATTTTATCACAGGGATTGACTATAGTCAATTCAAGGTGTGTAGGTTTCTTCCACACTTTACGTCTTAAAATTTTACAAACGAAGTAACTTGTGTAAACGCTTCACATTCAGTATAATAGATTAAAAGGTGATACTATGATAAAAATACTCTTCTGCAGTGGCGAAGCATACCCCTTCTCCAAGTCAGGCGGACTTGCTGATGTAGCAGCCGCACTTCCTAAAGCATTAAAAAAGATTGGTCATGAAGTGACCATCATTACGCCATTCTACCAATCAATTAAACCCCATTTAAGTGAGATGGAATATCTCGGTGAGAGAACCATCACAATGGGGATTTATCAGAAAAAAGCGATGTACTACAAAATCATTTATGATGATGTTCCTTATATCTTTGTTGATAACGATGATTTCTATAATCGAAAACGTTACTACGGTTATGAAGATGATGCTATGCGCTTCACTTTTTTTAACTTTGCTATTTTTGAATATATGTTATTAACTGAAGATTACGCAGAAATCATTCATGCCAATGACTGGCAAACAGGATTAATCCCATTCTTCCTTGATGTGAAATATAGAAGTCAAAATCCAAATTTTATGAAGATGAAGACACTTCTATCCATTCATAACCTTGAAAAACAAGGATCATATCCAATTGAAACCGAAAAACTCTTTAATTCAAAAAACTTTACCTATATCCATATGGATCGTGTTAACTTCCTTAAGTGCGGTATTATGAGAGCGAATGCCATCAATACCGTGTCAGAAAACTATCGAAATGAGATTTTAACACGCTTTTATGGTTTTACCCTAGACGGACCCTTAAAAGCTAGACAATATGATTTATACGGGATTCTAAACGGTCTTGACCAAGATCTTTATAACCCCATGAAGGGAAACCTTTATCAAAACTACAATGAAACAAATTTTATTGAAGGGAAAACATTCAATAAAGAGATGCTTATTAAGGATTTAAATCTTGATTCGAAAAAGAATTTACCTCTAGTCTCATTTATCCACCGTTTTGCACGTCAAAAAGGAATTGATATTTTAATGCCCGTTCTTGAAGATTTTATCAAAGAGGGTGCATTCAACTTAGTTGTCTTAGGATATGGTGACGCCATCTATGAACAATTCTTCTCTGAACTCCAAAGAAAATATCCTGATCATGTCTATTATGAAAATGGATTTAATAATGAGTTATCTTTAAAAGTATATGCAGCATCCGATCTCTTCTTACTTCCATCACTCTTTGAACCATGCGGATTAAACCAAATGATTGCGATGCGCTATGGTGCACTTCCAATCGTAAGAGAAACAGGTGGCCTAAAAGATACTGTAACACCTTTTAATAAGTTTACAGGCATCGGTGTTGGATTTGCATTTAAGAACTATGATGCAGAAGAGTTAAAAGAAGCCATAAAGGAAGCGATTAATCTTTATAATGAAGATAAGGAAGCTTGGGAAAGTCTTATTCATCAAGCGATGCATGTGAATCACAGCTTATCAAAGATGGCAAAAAAATACGTTGAACTCTATCAAAAACTTCTTACAGAAAGCTAAAACCCGCAAATTTTGCGGGTTTTTTGTTATTTAGCTTTAATTTTATTAATGAGTTCTGGATCAAATGCTTGATTTCGAATCATTTCAATTTCTTCTTTATAGGGTGGTTTATCATCTACATAAGGTGTTTCTAAGATTTTAGGAATATCAAGAAAATCAGGATGGTAAATCACTTTGATTAACGCATCAAAACCGATGAATCCGAAACCAAAGTTTTCATGACGGTCTTTTGCTGCTCCCTTATCATTTTTAGAATCATTGACATGGAAGACTGAAATCTTATCTTTACCAATCACTTCATCAAAATGTTTAATGACACTTTCGAAATCTGTTTTAATCTCGTAACCAGCATCATGGGTGTGGCATGTATCAAAACATACACTCACTCTTGACTCGTCTTCAATTAAATCGATAATCGCTTTTAGTTCTTCAAAGGTTTTACCAACTTCATTGCCTTTTCCTGCCATGGTTTCAAGTGCAATCTTCACAGGAATACCTGGTGTATTTTTAATGACTTCATTGACACCTTCGCTAATCCACTTTATGGCTTGATTACGATCACCACCAACAGCGGAACCTGGGTGCAAGACGATTTGTTTTGCATGCATTGCATGTGAACGTTTAACTTCTTCTGTCAAAAATTCAATCGCAAACTCTCTTTTCACAGGATCAGGATTTGCTAGATTAATGATATAGGGTGCATGTACAACAACATGATCAAACGATAATCCTTTTTCTTCCATAAGTTTAGAGGCTTCTTTAATCTTTAAATCTGATAATTTCTTTCGAATTGTATTTTGAGGAGCACCTGTATAAACCATCATTGCGTTTGCTTCATAGCTTAAAGCTTCTTCAATAGAACCTAAATACATAAGGTCACCCGACATGGATACATGACTACCGATTTTGATTGGCATAGTTTTTTCTCCTTATTTCGTTTTTGACTTTTTTGATCTCTTTAGCTCTTTTTTTCTTATAGTTCGGTGTTACTTTGGTTGATTTTTTTATTTTCTTAATGGCATTGATTTCTTCTTCGGATTGACTTTTTGGTTTAGTTACCACTTTATCAATCCCTTTTTTTGTCATGGTGTAGTTTTGAAAAGGAATCCCCTTTTCTTTTAACTTCTCTATTTTTCTGTGATCATCAACCGTCATAAATGTGATAACTTCACCAGAATCATACATACGACCTGTTCTACCGCTTCTGTGCATATAAAATTCTAGGAAGTGAGGTAGGTCGTAGTGGATGACGTGAGATATTTTAAAATCGAGACCACGTGCAGCTAAATCAGATGTAACTACATATTGATATTTAAGTTGATTGATTTCTTCAATCAGTTTCGATCTTTTTTTAACACCAAGTATCGAATTTAGATTACATGTTTGTAATCCCATTTCAAGAAGTGCTTGATAGACGTTTTCTTGATTTTCTTTCTTTGAAACAAAGATAAAGGCTAGATATGGATTTAAGTGTGGAATAAGTTCTTTAAGTGCGTCTAATCTTGGTTGATGTTTAATGTTGATCAGTTTATACGTAATTTTTAAGTCATGTTTATTGGTTGTATCAATAAAATCATAAGCACCAAAATATTTTTTAATGAATGGTTCCATGGATGCGCTTAATGTTGCAGAAAATAAAAGATATTTCGCTTTTTCTAATGCAGGAAGCATTTGATCGATCATGGTTAAGAATGCTTCATCAAACATCATATCTGCTTCATCAAAAACAACATGACGTGCACTATGAATCTTTAAAAGTTTCGATTCGTAAACATATTCGATGATCTGTTTTGGTGTTGCAATTACGATTTGAGGTTGATGTCTTAAAAGCCAGTCTTGTTCCCTCATTTTATTGGTTCCACCATAATAGGTTTTCACACTAAATTCATCAGTCACTTCTAATAACATCTTCTCTACTTGAACAACTAGTTCATTTGTTGGAATGATGATTAAAGCTTGAACAGATTTTTGATTTGGATTGATTGAATTAAGTATTGGTAATAAGTAAGCATGTGTTTTTCCAGTCCCTGTTGGCGCTAGTCCAACTAAATGCTTAGGTGATGGAAATGCTTTAAAAACACCGTCTTGAATTGGTGTTGTTTTTTCATAATTTAGTTTTTTTAACATTTCTTTAATTGTCATTTTCTCACCCGTTAGAATTATACCATAAGCCACCTCAAAAATGTAAAAAGAACGACCTCATCCAATTTTCATGTATAATTGAAGTGGTGAAGATAATGAACGTTTACGATTTAACACCTAGAGGCTATTGTCACGGTGTCTTAAATGCACTTGCGATGGTCAAAAAGGTCATTAAAACTGAATCTTATCCAAGACCCATTTATGTTCTTGGTCAAATTGTCCATAATGAAAAGATTACGGAAGCTTTTAAGCGTTATGGTGTGATCAGTTTAGATCAAAAGGGTAAAACACGGTTAGAAATGCTTGAAGGTATAAGCTCAGGTACAGTTATTTTTACTGCACATGGTATTTCTGATGAAGCTATCCTACGTGCGAAAGAAAAAGGATTAACAACACTTAATGCGACCTGCCGTGATGTTGTTAAAGTCCATGTCGCCGTTAAAACAAAACTTGCTGAAGGCTATAAAGTGATTTATATTGGACATAGAAACCATCCAGAGCCTGAAGCTATTTTAGCAATCTCTAAAGATATCTACTTTGTAGAAGATGAAAAAGATGCACTCTTACTCCCTCAATCACTCAGTGATGAAAAGATCTTTGTTACGAATCAAACAACGTTATCGTTATATGATATCGATTCTGTTTTAAATATACTACGTACGAAATATCCGAACTATCTATTTGATAATGAAATCTGTCATGCAACAACCGTTAGACAAGATGCCGTTAAAGAACAAGTGAGTGTTGATCTAATGCTTGTCGTTGGTGATAAGAAATCATCCAATTCGAATAAATTAGCTGAAGTTGGCAGAAAATCTAAAAATATACCTTCTCATCTCATTGGAGGTGTTGAAGATATTGACTTAAACTGGTTAAAAGGTGTTTCTTCTGTATCTGTTACATCAGGTGCATCAACACCAACGATTGTTACAGAGGAAGTTATAAACTTTTTAAAACAATATAAAGAAAATGACCCCACAACGTGGGATCATCAAACTAAGATTACTTTTGAGGACATTCTATGATGTCCTTTTCTTTTGTTCCTTATGATAGATGGCTTCTTCTCGTTTAGAAAATTCTTGATAGGTGAATAAATTATAGTCAATCTTTAAATCTTTTTTCTGTACCACAGAACCCATGAAGACACCAACTAAACGTAAGGCTTCACCATGATAGTTTTCTTCAAATAACATATCAACGGCATCATAAAATTCTTCGTAAACATCGGTATGTTCTTTGAACGTATAACTTCTATTGATCGTTTCAAAGTTTTCATCTCTTAGACGAATACCTACTGTTTTAGCAACCAACTCTTCATTTATTAGTCTTTCATGTGTATGTTCTAAGATTTCTTCGATGATCTTAAAGATTGCGTCACTGCTATCCATACTATAGTTTAGGGTTGTTTCATTTGAAATGGATTTAGGTATTGCATATCGCTTAGGGTCAATGATATCCGATGAATGTCCTAAGATATGCTCTAAATAAGATAGATACGACTGTTCACTCATGATG
>JAEWVV010000195.1 GCA_023458995.1 Bacillota bacterium | reverse complement strand
TCATATATATAGATTATGCATCTTTCTCCGTTAACCCTAAATTACGTAAACGATACTGTAATTTTCTATATTTATTGTAAGGTGGAAGCATACCTGTGAAATTTTCAACCACGCTCGTTTCTGCCTTATTTAAATAAAGATTTAAAGGGGAATCTTTAGCTTGTGATTTAATTTTTTCTAATATAATTTTATTGTTTTCTTTCCATGCTTTATCTGCTCTTAGCATGATTATATTTATGTTTGCTTCATTTATAAGATGGTTTGATACATTATAATCTTCTAAACAAGGGTATTCAACAATTAATATATCTTCACCTTCACTCTGATATACGTCTTTTATACTTTGAGCCAATAAAAAGTGAGAACTGTTTATATTTAAATCTGTTTCCCAATTTAGTCGTTTTACCTTTAAACCAAGGTTTTGCCAATATTCATCAAGCTGAGAAGTTATGTAGGTTTTGCCACTTTTAGACTCAATACTTAAAAAGTTTACTATATAGGGTAAATTAGGCTTTCGGCCGGTAAAATACCTTAAAATAGTACTACTTAGATATCGGGTAGCTATTAAATTATATGCTTTTCCGTAGCTTTTACTTCTGCCTTTGGGCATTAACGGAAAAGCACCTAGCAGTTTATGACCGGTTAGCCTTTCTGTTCTTATTTTGTCTTGCAACGTTCTGTCAAGCAACTCGACAAAAAGGAAAAAGCCAATGATTAGTAAAATACTTCCGGCAAATGTTCCTATTACAATTTTTTTCCTGTTACTTGCTTCTGGTTGTATCGGGTATGCCGGAGGATTTAAAACTTTCAAAGAGGCCGATGTCATTTCTAAATTTTTCTTTCGCATTAAAGCCGTATTATAACTTTGCAATAAAGATAGATAGTTGGCTTCTGTGAAATTGATATTTCTCTCTTTTCTTTTGAGTGTTGAACCAACAGGCGCATAAAAGGCATATTTATCTTTTAATTCTTCTTTACTCTTTTGGATAACATCTAAACTTGCTTTTGCTTTTTCGTAAGCTAATGTTTGTTCTAGCCATTGTTCTACAATAGATGTTTTGGCAACACCTTCTTTAGATTGTTTATTCTCAACATATCTATCTGCTATATTAGAAAGCTCCTGAGTGGTTTTGTTTAACTGGTTTTTATATCGATCAATCGTATTGTCATTCTTGTTTGTTGCATTGTTAAATGATTCTAATTCTGATATCTTTCCTGTAAGATTAGATGCTTCTCTTAATTTATTAACAAAAGATATATTGTTTAATAATTGTCTAGTGTTGTAATCCATTCGTTTTTCTAATTCTTCTTTCATCGCTTTTGAACTTTGGTAAGCTAAAAGAACATCTTGTTCCCTTAATTCAAATTCTTTATTAATAGATGCTATCTCCTTTGTCTCATCAGCGTAATTAATAACACTTTTTTCTATGTTATACCTAGTTAATGAATCTTCTGCCATTCGTAACTCATGACCTATACGTGAAAGTTCTCCTCTAAAATATTCCAGGACTTTGTCAGTTTGTCCATAACGAATATTTTTATATTCATTAGCAAATTCTTCCATTAAGATATCAAGAGTGTTATAAGCAATACCCGGATCATTTGATGAATAGCTTATGTTCAACAAATCACTAGCACCTTTTCGATTAACTTTGATGTTTCTTAAAGCGTTATAACTATAATGCGGATGGTTCCAATAAAATAAGCCATATATAAAATTGTCTTTGTTGGGTTTTTCATAATTTATAATATTTTGAAGAGTTTTATCTTCACTAGTTTTATCAATTAATGACAAAAGAGCTTTTCCGTCAGGACTATTAACAGTTCGGTAATATATTTCTTTGAAATCAGCAGCAGTAATATATTGGTTATCTTTTTTAAAATCACCATGAATCATGTTACGGGCATACAAGCGATATGAAACTTTTTTCAAC
The DNA here is from genome assembly GCA_023458995.1 of Bacillota bacterium. Taxonomy (GTDB): domain Bacteria; phylum Bacillota_I; class Bacilli_A; order Acholeplasmatales; family Acholeplasmataceae; genus Peloplasma. Next base: position 930 of record JAEWVV010000195.1, on the reverse strand, counting down.
GTGGTTTCAGCCAGTATAATACTCATAAAATTATCAATCATACCACTACTAGCTCGTAAATTGTTGCCAAATAGTTCTCCTTCAAGAGTATAGTTTGATTGCTCTGCAGCAAATACAGTTGCTTCAACTGTATAGATTCTTTGTGTGTTACGAGTAAGATATATGGCTAATAAGGTCATAACAAATGTTCCTAGTAAAACCCATAAACTGATTTTTCTCAGAAATTTTAAAATATATAATAGAAACTCCATAATATTATTTAATTTAAGATTCTAGAATGAGTGATTACTTCTAATATCAATAAGCTTTTGTTAAGCTCAGCTTTACTGTTTTCAAAACTCTCTAAAGCTTGTGATTGTTTTGATTTCTGAGTTGATAAATCAATGGTTTCAATCATACCATTGGCAAAATTTTTTTCTGTGATTTCATATTGGGCCGTCTCAAGAACTACTGCCTCGGCTCGTAGTTTAAGAACATTTAATTGTGCACTGGTCGTCACATACAATTGAATTATTTCTCGTTTTAATTCCTCAAATTTCATTTCTTTTTCCAATTGTGCACTCTTTACAATAAGTTTTTGCCTGCGAATACGAGGACCGAGATCAAACAATCCGTCAATAGGTATGTTAACGGTTCCACCAACTACATAATTTTTTTGAGCATAAGTAGAATAACTACTGACAACAGGCGTAATTACATCAGTAAATGTTGCATCATTGCTGTATGTTCCGTATTGGTAACTGCCACGAATACTAAAGAAACTCAAAATTGCTTTCTTTTCTTTGGCTAAAATTTTCTTTTCTATTAGTTCTTTCACCGTCGCCATTTGATATATAGGCCCTTGTTTGGCATTTTCGAACAACACATCCAAAGGTGGCAACTTTAAGTTCAAATAGTCATTGGCTTGAAGATTGGAGTAGTCACTTACGG